>NZ_JBHWEB010000143.1:0-22201 GCF_042734395.1 Amycolatopsis sp. NPDC059657
AGGTTTCAGCCTCCCAATGTGGCTTTCGTCAGCTCAGAGCTGACGAAAGCCACATTGGGGGTTCCAGAGCTGACGAATGCCGCATTGGGATTTTTTTCAGACGGCGATCTTCTCGTGGACCGGCCTGCGCAGGGCGGGCAAGGCCAGTAGAACGGGTGGGTCGAAGGAACGCTTGGCCCTGAGCTTCAGGTCGGCGGGTGGTGTTTCGACGCCCGCCTTGGTCTGGACGGGGCCCTGGTAGCCGACGTAGGGCGCGTTCGCCCAGGCTGGTTCGGTGACGCAGTGCGCCACGACGTGCCAGAAGCCGTCGGGGACGCCGTCCAGCTCGAACTCGCCTGGCGCGTCGACGATGGCGCAGCGGACCGGGTTGCCCTCGGTGAGCCGTCGCGGGAACAGGCCGACGAAGACGGCCATCGGCGGGACGTCGGCCGGGATGGTGAGGGTGCCGCGCACCACCGAACCGCCGACGACAGGGCGCATCAGGCCGCTGCCGTTCGGCACCACGCCGCGGAACTTGCGGTACGCGGTCGGTGAGACGCCGACGCGGCTGCTGAACCGGGAGCTGAAGGTGCCGACGCTCGCGTAGCCGACGCGGTTGCTGATGTCCGCGACGGTGATCGAGGTGGACAGCAGCAGGCGCTTGGCCTCGGCCAGCCGCATCGCGGCGAGGAAACGGCCAGGGGAAACTCCGGTGGCCTGGTGGAACATCCGCGAGAAATAGAACTTGCTGAACATCGCGGACCGAGCCATGTCGTCGATGGTCACCTGCTCGCCGAGGTGTTCGCGCATGGTTCCGATGGCACGCTCCACAGCGCATCGGACGGTTTCATCCATCATGGCCTCCCCTCATTGACCCGATTCGGTCCAGGTCAACTGGAGATTACGGTCCGCGCCGGTCCCGCTGTAGTTAGCCGATCACCGTCCGGCATGTAATTTTGAGCGTCCCCGTATGAGAAATACATGATCGAAAAGGTGATCACGTTAGGGGTTGACGGTGCCGCCTTTTGGCGCATGCGAAAGCCACGAACGGGTGGTGCGGCGTCCACTGGATGAGAGCGGTTGTGGCCGAGCACACTTCTACGTGTCAGCCAAATGGGTTTTCAGGAAGTGGCGGGGGAGTTCCCGATGAACATTGTTACGTCTGAGCGAGTGAACGTCTTCTTTTCGGAGATCGGCTACAGCGGTGATGTCAGGGACGCCGGCATCAAGCTGGAGATCGACCGGTTCGACCAGTGGACCAACTGGCGCATGCCGGGAAACTCGGTCACCGACTGCATCTGTTTCATTCCGCCCCTGGCCGAAGCGGCTTGAGCGGAAACCGTAGGCCCCGGCCGTCGACCGTGCTCCAGGGCGGTCGGCGGCCGGTTCCATGCCGTGAGCGCCCACCCAACGGGAACAGTGTTAGATATGTTGTTCTCAGCAGAGGGGGCTTTCAATGATCAGGGTCCTGGTGGCCGAGGATATGCATATCGTGCGCGGCGCGCTGGTCGCGCTGCTCGGTCTCGAGGCGGATATCGAGGTGGTCGCCGAAGCGGCCACCGGTGACGAAGTGCTGCCCGCGGCCAGGGCGGCGAGACCGAATGTCGCCGTCATCGACATCGACATGCCCGGCAAGGACGGCCTGAGCGCGGCGGCCGAGTTGCACGAGCTCATGCCCGAATGCCGCACCTTGATCCTCACCAGCCTCGGGAGCCCCGGCACACTGCGCCGCGCGCTCGCGGCCAAGGTCGGCGGTTTCCTGCTCAAGGACGCGCCGGCGGACAAGCTGGCGAACGCCATCCGCGGGGTCGCGGCAGGCCGTCGCGTCGTGGACGGTGAACTGGCGATCGCCGCGTGGGACTCCGAGGACTGCCCGCTGACCCCGCGTGAGATCGAGGTGCTGCGGTTGACGGCGGCGGGCGCCGACCCCGTCGAGATCGCGGGCCAGCTCTTCCTGTCGGCTGGCACCGTGCGGAACTACCTCACCACGATCGTGTCCAAGGTCGGCGCCAAGAACCGGTTCGACGCGATCCGCATCGCCCGCGACGCCGACTGGATCTAGGGTCCTAGACCGGCACCACGGCGCGCAGCCGGAAGCGGCCGTCTTCGGCCACCGCGGCGGTGAGTTCCCCGCCCAGCGCGCTCACCCGATCGGACAGATTGCGGATCCCGTTGCCGCTGATCTCGGTGCCCGGCTTCGGCGCCGCCTGACCGACCCCGTCGTTCACGATGTCGAGCCTGACCTCGCCGTCGACCTGGCGCACGGCGATATCGCACTGCTCGACCTTGCTGTGCCGCAGCACGTTCGTCACACCCTCGCGCAGCACGACGGCGAGCACGGTCGTCACCGGTTTGGGTAATTCGCCCAGCTGAAGGTCCATGGTGACCTCCACCTCGGCCGCCGCGAGCACGGCCTGCGCCGAGCGGGACTCCTGGTCCAGCGACAGCTCGCGGTACCCGGTGGCCACCGAGCGGACGTCCGCCAGCGCTTCACGGGACAGCTTGAGCACGTCCTCGAGCTCGACCGTCGCCCGGTCGGGGTCGATGGGCAGCAGGCGGTCGGTGAGTTCGGTCTTCAGCGCGATCGCCGAAAGGCTCAGCCCGAGCAGATCGTGCAGGTCACGGGCGAACCGGAGCCGTTCCTCCGCGACGGCCACCTCCGCCAGCCGCCTGCGGGTGGCCGCCAGCTCGGTGGCCAGCCTGGTCATCCAGCTCAGCGCGAACACGATCAGCCCGGTGTTCACCGTGGCCACGGCGTTGAAGACGATGCCCTGCGGGTCCGCGGCGAACCCGTTGCGGACCCAGACGACGCCGGCGACCACGGCCGCGAACACCGTCCAGCCCGCCGCGGGGCGCAGCACCAGCAGCGCGGTGCCCGCGAGCCAGCCCGGCAGGCTGACCCAGTTGGCCTTCAGCTGGATCAGCGGCAGGAAGATCAAGCAGGCCTGGACGAACAGCAGCCCGTAGCCCTGCCGGGACTGGAGGCGCGCCGTCGGGCGGCTGAAGAAGGACAGCTGCAGCACGAGCAGCGCCGCCAGGTACCCGGCGGTCAGCGCGACCTGCCACGGCGACTCGGTGAGATACAGCAAATGGATCAGCGCGGCGACGCACATTCCGGAGAACACCATGGCGACCGCGGTACGCGTCTGTTTCGTGCCCGGCTGCGAGTCCGGGTCCTGCGCGCTGTGCCCCGAACGCCAGGTCCCCCCGTGCTCGTCGGGCAGCGGGAGTTCGGTGTGCAGCCTGGTGCCGTCCTCGCGCTGCTCCAGGACGACCGTGCCGCCCAGCGTCTCGACCTGGTCGGTCAGCTTCCGTAGCCAGTCGTCCTCGGCATCCGCCGGTGCGCTGCCGTCGCTGCTGATGTCGAGCGAGACCATCTCGTCCGTCTGCCGGACGGCGATCCGGCAGCTGCTGACCTCGTTGTGGCGCAGCACGTTCGTCACGCCCTCGCGCAGCACGGTCGTCAGCACCGTGCGGAACTGCACGGGAAGGTCGCTCTGGTCGAGGTCCAGCTCCGCCTCGACGTCGGAGGCGGCCAGCAACGATTTGGCGATCCTGGCCTCACCCTCGAGCGAGAGTTCCCGGTAGCCGCTCGCGACCGACCGCACGTCGGACAGCGTGCGCCTGGCGATCTGGGTGATGTCCGAGAGCGCCGCTCTCGCGCGGTCGGGTGCCCGGCGCAGCAGCCGGTGGGTCAGCTCGCCCTTGAGCGCGATCGCGGACAGGCCCATGCCGAGCAGGTCGTGCAGGTCGCTGGCGAACCGCAGGCGTTCTTCGGCGACCGCGCCCTCGGCGAGTTCGGCGCGCGCGTCGTTCAGGCCGGTCACCAGCCGGGACAGCTGGGTCAGCAGATACACGTACAGGCCGGTGACCAGCACGACCATGACGTCGTAGAGCTGGTCGAGCGCGCCCGTCTCCAGTGTCATCTCGATCGGGAGCATGGTCAGCACGATCGCGCCGAACGTGATCCAACCGGGTAGCGGCCGTAGTACCAGCAGCACGCTGCCCGCGAGGAAGCTGGGCATGTCGTCCATGTCCCCGCCGAAGAACACGATCGGCAGGTAGCCGAGCAGTGCCTGCACCACCAGCACGCCATGGCTCAAGGAAGAACGCAGCTGGGTCGACGGCCTGCCGAAGTAGAACAGCTGGATCGCGACCAGGCTGCCGGTCACCACCGCCAGCGCGATGAGGGTACTGCTGCCCGCTCCGGATTTGGCCGCGCTGAAGAGCTGTACCGCGAAGTAGCCGACGAACACCACGATGACGATCGCGTTGGCGATGTGCACGGCTTGGCGAGGCCGCCGGTCAGGCCCGGCGGTTCCCCTCGGCAGTGCGGTGATCGAAATCCGATCTTCGTCCGGCATAGGCACCCCAGTCACCAGCTCGCTCGTAACCCCCGAAAGGTCGTGCCGGGCGAGCGGCACACGGGAGTTTAACCGACTACTGCTCACTGGGAAGCCACTGAGCCGGTCCCGCGCGGTTTTCTAGCGTTTTGTCATATGGGAAGAGTCCGCACGGGACCGGTTGGATACTCAGTGGACGACGAGTCCCTCGGATGGCGCAGGGGTCGCGTCGACGTGGAATATCTCCGAAAAGGTCTCCAGGTGCTCCGGTGCGCCTTTGACGATCACGCGTCCGTCCGCGATGGCGGCTGACGCGTTGACCTCGCCCTTGAACAACTGGTTGAGCACGGCGGGGCTCTTCGGCTCGATGCTGATGTCGGGCGTCTCGGCGCCGCAGCCTTCCGCGACCTTGACCGAGCCGTCGGCGACGACCGCGGTCAGGGTGAGCGTGCCCAGCCTGAGTTCGAAGGTGATCCGCTTGTCCAGCGCGGATTCCGGCCGGAACGCGCCGTAGAGCGCCAAGATCGCCGCGTCGGTGGTGATCACCTCTTCCGGGCAAGGCTCGGTCAGCGAACGGGCGCCCCACATGCCGAGCTGCAGCACGATCTGGTCGAGCTCGCCGCCGTACTCGGTCAGCTCGTAGACCACGGACGCGTCCAGCTGCGGGGTGACCCGCCGCCGGATGACGCCCCAGTGCTCGAGTTCGTTGAGCCGGGTGGACAGGATGCTGGCCGGGATCTTCGGCAGGCCCGCCTGCAATTCGGTGAACCGCTTGGGGCCGAGCACCAGATCGCGGACGACGAGCATCGACCAGCGTTCGCCGATCATCTCGATGGCGCGGGCGAGGCCACAGAACTGGCCGTAGCTACGAGCATTCATACTTCGGTCCTCACTCTTTTACTGGGAACGGTGCGGATACTGACGATCTCAGCGGCCATGTTCACCCTCGGCCAGCAGTTCGTGGTGCAGCAGCTGCAGTTCGTCGCAGGGCTCCACCCCGAGCTCGTCGTTCAGCCGGGCCCTGAGCTGGCGGTAGAAGGCCATCGCGTCGGACCGGCGGCCGCTGCGCCCGAGTACCCGCATCAGCTGCCCGTGCAGGCTTTCGTCCAGCGGGTTGCCCGCGACCAGCGTGCGCAGCTCGCCGATGAGCTCCAGGTGCATGCCGCCGCAGATCTCGGCTTCGATGCGCAGGCTGAGCGCACTGCGCCGTTGTTCGAGCAGTTCCACCACATAGCCCGAAAGCACGGGACCGCAGTGCACGTTCGACAGCGGCGGTCCCGACCAGAGGTCGAGCGCGGAGCGGAAGGCGGCGGCCGCCTCCACGTATTCGCGACGGCGCAGCAGCTCGCGGCCTTGCCGGTGCAGGCGCTGGAAGCCGAAGACGTCCACCTGCTCGGGATCGATGCGCATGAGGTAGCCGGGCGGCTTGGTGACGAGCAAGGATTCCGCGTCGGCCTCGAGGCCGTTCTGCTCGATGCAGCGACGCAGGTGGTGCACGTAGGTGTGCATCGTGGTCCGCACCGTGCGCGGCGGATCGTTGGCCCATAGCTCGTGCATGATCGAATCGACATGCACGATCTTTCCCGGCCTGGTCACCAGCATCGCCAGCAGCCGCAGTACTTTCGGCGTGGTGGGCGCGTAGTCGACGCCGTCCTTGAGCACCTCGAGCGGCCCGAGCACCTTGAACTGCACCGTGGGCTGTGTCGACTCGCCGCGTTCGGTCAGCAGTGGTGCGTATGCGTCCATCGCCGCGCCTCCCCAGATGCATTCATCGCCGGAACCCCCGCTGTCTGTGCTTTCCGACAGTGACAGAGTGGTCAACCGGGTACCAGTGACCGTGCCATCGGGCGACTCGTGCGTTTCCCCCGCTGCCATATGCGAAATGCACATGCCGGACATGCATGGTTCGCTGGCACGGGCGGGGCCGCTGCACCACCATGACCTCATGGGGAAGCGCATCTTGGCAAGGTTCCTTGACTTCAAACGTCACCTCCGCGCGGAAATCAGCGAGGGCGACGGTGCCTACCTCTTCTCCGAAACCGGCGTGATCGCCATGCGCGGCACCCAGATCGCGGCGCTGGCGTCGCTGCTGGACGGCACGCGCGACTTCGAAGGACTGTTGCGCGCCAAGCCAGCGGGGATGGACACCGAGCAGGTCGCGGCCCTGCTCGCCCAGCTCGTCGAAGCCGACCTCGTCACCCTGCGCTCGCCGGCTGATCCCGGTATCGACGCGCGCACACTGGCCTACTGGGATGCCTGCGGTGTCGACCCGATCGCCGCCGAGCAGCGGGAAAAGTCGGCACGAGTGGAGGTGTTCGCGCTCGGGGACAGCACCGACGCGGCCCTTGTGGACCGTGCGCTGCGCGACGGCGGGCTCTGTGTTTCCAGCGGTGACGCCGATGTTTCCGTGGTGCTGTGCGACGACTACCTCGATCCGCGCCTCGCCGAGATCGACGAGGCACATCGGATGACCGGACGGCCGTGGCTGCTCGCGAAGCCCGTCGGCGCGCAGGTGTGGCTCGGTCCCGTTTTCCAGCCAGGCGAATCGGCGTGCTGGCACTGCCTGGCCAACCGGTTGTGGGGGCAGCGGCACGCGGAAGCCTGTGTGCAGGCTGCACTCGGGCACGAGGGCCCGGCGCCGAGGCCAGCGTCGGCGGTCCCGCCGCTGACCTCCGCCGCGGCGCACCTGATCTCGCTCGAGGTGACCAAATGGCTCGCCGGATATCGTTATCCCGGCCAGCGCTGCGTGTGGGTTCTCGACTCGCTCGACCTGCGCGGGCGCCTGCACCAGCTGCAGCGGCGGCCGCAGTGCCCGCAGTGCGGTGACCGCGACCTGATGGCCGCGCGCGCCACGAAACCGGTGGTGCTGCGGGAATCGAAGAAGGCCAGCTGCGGTGGTGGCGGGCACCGCACGCTCACCGCCGTGCAGATGCTGGAGAAGTACCGGCATCTCGTCAGCCCGGTCACCGGCATCGTGCGTGAGGTCACCAGGGACGAGTCGAGCCCGTCCTTCGTCAACGCGTACCGCTCCGGCGTCAACGTCGTGCGCTCGATGACCGGGATGGCGAGCCTGCGCGCGAACCTGCGCGGGGAGAACGGCGGCAAGGGCGCCACCGCGCTCGACGCCGAGGTCGGCGCGCTTTGTGAAGCGGTGGAACGGTTTTCGGGCAGCTATCAGGGCGACGAGTTCCGCGTTTTCGGCTCGCTTCGGTCATTCGGGTCCCACGCGATCCACCCGAACGACTGCATGCTCTACTCCGAACAGCAGTACCGCGACCGGGCCGCCTGGAACGGCGAGCACGGCGTCATGCAGCAGGTGACCGAACCGTTCGACGAGAACAAGGTGCTCGCCTGGACTCCGGTGTGGTCGCTCTCCGCCGGGAAACATCGCTTGCTGCCCACCGAAATGCTGTACTACGGCGCGCCGGACGAAGCGGGCCTCCGGTCGCTGCGCGCGGATTCCAACGGCTGCGCCGCGGGCAGCAGCGTGGAAGACGCCATCCTGCAAGGAACACTGGAAGTGATCGAGCGCGACGCGGTCGCGTTGTGGTGGTACAACCGGACGCCGATGCCCGGCGTCGACCTCGGCGGGTTCGGCGACCCGTGGCTGGAGGAGATGACCCAGCGCTACGCCGAGATCGGGCGTGAGCTGTGGGCGCTGGACGTCACGTCCGATGTGGGCGTGCCGGTGATGGTCGCGATCTCGCGGGAGCTGGGGAAGCCCAGCGAGAACATCATGCTCGGCTTCGGCGCGCACCTCGACCCGCGCACGGCGCTGCGGCGCGCGGTGAGCGAATCGAACCAGATGCTGGCCGTGCTCTGCGACACCGACACCGAGTTCGACGACCCGGACGCGCGTCGCTGGCTGCGTGGCGCGACCGTGGAGAACCAGCCGTATCTGCTGCCGGCTGGCGGCATTCCCGCGCGCAAGCCCGCGGATTTCCGGTTCTCCCACCGGGCGGACATCCGCGACGACGTGCTGGCACTCGTGCGCGCGCTCGGCGAGCGGGGATTGGAAACACTGGTATTGGACCAAACCAGACCGGATGTCGGGCTGCCCGTCGTCAAGGTGATCGTGCCGGGCATGCGGTCGTTCTGGGCCAGGTTCGCGCCGGGCAGGCTGTTCGACGTGCCCGTGACGCTGGGCCGTTCGGCCGAGCCGACCGACTACTCCGGGCTCAATCCCTTCCCCCTGTTTCTGTGAAGAGCGTACGAGGTCTCGACAATGGAATCACCCGAGCCACCCGCGACCATTCCACTGTGGTCGCTCACCGAGGACACACTCGTCGAGATCGGTGAGAACGGCTCGCTGCAGGTGATGACGCGGTGGGGTGAGTTCGGCGTCGAGGACGCGGGCGCGCTGGCGGTGGAGTCGTTGCGGCGGATGGCGCTCGGCCCGGTGAGCCTGCGCAACGTCACCTCCGGCGCCCAGTGGCTCGGCGAGTTCTCGCCGGGATTCCTCGCGCTGCGCCGGGTGTTGCGCCAGCTCAGCGGTTCGGTCGTGCACTCGCTCGGGCTGCAGGACGGCAAACGGCCATTGCTGTCGGTGATCCCGATCGGGCCTGCCCCGTTCTTCCGGCCGGAGCCGGTGGACGCCGACCGCGCCATCCGGCTCTCGCGGTTCGCCGTGCTGCGCGCGGGCGAGGGCGGGATGCTGCTGGAAAGTCCCGACGCGCCGTTCCTGGTACTGCTTTCCCGGCCGTGGGCGGTGCGGATCGCGTCGGCCTTCGTCGAGCCGTGCACCATCCACGACATCGTCGCCGACACCGGGCTGGGCGAGGAACTGGTCACCGACGCGGTGCGCTACCTCGTCGCCGCCGGCGTGGTGCTGCTCGACGGGGTAGGCGAGGGCTTCGCCTTTGCCGAAGACGATGATCCGGATCTGCGGCACTGGTGTCACCACGAGCTCATGTTCCACGCGCGCAGCCGGACGCGGCTCGCCTGCGGGCGTCCCGAATCCGCGCGCGGGCCACGCGAGAGCGCGCCGCCAGTCGTCAAACCGGCGCCCGACGGCCCGCGGTTCTCGTTGCCACGCCCGGACTTGGCCGCGGTCGCGGACACGCCGCTGACCGCGCTGCTGGAGAACGACCATGTGTGCCCTCGGTTCCCCGAACAGCCGATCACGGTGGCACAGCTGGGCGAACTGCTCTACCGCGGCGCGCGGGTCCGCTCGGTGGGACCCGCCCACCTGCCGGCGCAGGAAAGTCACGAGGCCTCACAGCGGCCGTACTTTTCGGTCGCCTGCCTGTACGAGCTCGAGTTGTATCTGACCATCGACCGCTGCCAAGGGCTGCCGCAAGGGATCTATCACTACGATCCGCTCGGGCATTCGGTCACGTTGATCAATGACGCGCCGGCCGACCTCGCCGCCGTGCTGGATCTGGCGATGGTGGCGGGAGCCGGCCATCGCCGCCCGGCGGCGCTCATCACCGTGACCGCCAGGCTGGAACGCACCTCCTGGGCACTCGGCGGGGCGGCCTACTCGACCGCGCTCCTGCATTTCGGTGCGCTGCAACAGACCTTGTATCTGACCGGCAAGGCCATGGGCATGTCCGCGCACGCCGTCCCGCTCGACGCGGGTGACCGCGTCGACCGTGCGTTGAAACTTACTTGGCCCGCGGAGGTCGCGCTCGGCGAATGCGTGCTTTCGGCGTGATTTTTGCCGTCACCTAACTTGGGAACCCTGTGCTAAAGCCATTCCGCTTCCGTCGCGATGCGGATGGCGTCGACCCGGTTGCGCGCGTTGAGCTTCGTGACGACCGTGGCGAGGTAGTTGCGCACGGTTCCGGACGACAGGAACAGCTCGGCCGCGATGTCGGAGACGGTGCGCCCGCGCGCGGCCAGCCGCAGTATCTCGATTTCCCGTGGTGTCAGCGGGCAGTCGTCGGCTTCCCACGCGGCGAGCGCGAGATCGCTGTCGATCACGCGCTGGCCCATGGCGACCGAGCGGACGGCGTTGGCGAGTTTGTTCGACGGCGCGTCCTTGAGCAGAAACCCCTTGACCTTGGCGTCGAGGGCGCGGCGCACGGTGCCGGGCCTGCCCAGTGAGGTGAGGATGAGCGTCTGGCAGCTCGGCAGGTGCTCGTACAGTTCGACCGCCGCGGTGAGGCCGTCCTTGCCGGGCAGGTCGATGTCGATGATGGCCACATCGGGGTTGCATTCCTTGGCCACGCGCAGGATCTGGTCGCCCGAGGCCACCTCGGCGACCACCCGCAGGTCCGATTCCAAATTGATCAATGCGACGAGGGCCCCACGCACCATATGCATATCCTCGGCCAGCAGTATTCGGATCACTCCCCAGCCTCCGTTCGACACCGCTGCGTCAGTGTACCCAATTACCCGAAGCCGCGTAATTCACAAAAAGCACAATCAGCGGAGGGTAAAGAAAAACTCACTGTCCGTCATCGACCCGTTCTCCATTCGTGCCGACCGTCCGGCCCGCTTGCTCCCTTGGGACCAAAACTCAACTGCTCGTCAAGTGCCTCGAAATCGGTGGCGGGTTATGTGGAGGTCAGCAGAAGTGACCCGTGAATTCGAGGTTTGACGAGGTTTATAAAGATGATGGAGCAACGACCGGAAGATCCCAGAATTCGTTCCGCGCCCACTTCCCTGCAGGTGGCCGTGCGTCAGGTGATCGCGTCGATGCACGCGCGTTATTTCGATCCGATCACGCTCACCGAGCTCGCTTCAGAGGTGTTCGTCAGCCCGTTCCACTTCTCGCGCGTCTTCGCGAAGGCGACCGGCGTGACGCCGGGGCGGTACCTCACCGCGATCCGGCTCTTCGAGGCCAAGCGCCTGTTGCTGACGACCGCGCTGACGGTCTCGGACATCGTCTGCAGCGTCGGCTATTCCAGCGTCGGCACGTTCACCAGCAGGTTCACCCGCGCGGTCGGGATGACACCGACGCAGTACCGCGAGCCGGAGGTGGGCCAGCTGCTGCTGGCGCTGGCGCCGAACTTCCGCCGCCTGCCGTCATTGGCGACGTTGCGCACCCTCGGTCGCAACTGTGCCTCGTCGACGGTCGGTGATGGCGTCATCACGGGTCGCATCGTGATGCCGGAGGGCGCGCCGCCCGCCGACGTGCTCATCGGGGTGTTCGCCGAAGCCATTCCGCAACGGGGACCTGTCGCGTTCACCGGAAAGGTCAGCGTGCGCTCGACCGGTTTCGAAATCCCGGGTGTGCCCGACGGCGACTGGGTGGTCATGGCGGTCGGCGAGCATTCCACCGGCCCGTCGCAGTCGCGCTTCTCGACCGCGATGCAGCCCTATTCCGTCCGGGTGCGCGACGGCCGCACCGAGCACCTGAAGATCGCCATGCGCGCGCCGCTGGCGACCGATCCGCCGATCGCCATCACGCTCGCCTCCCCGTCCTCGCCGTACGGCAACCGACTGGCTGTCCCGCGCCCCGGTGGCCTGCGCGCGGTCGCCTGATCCGAAGGAAGTAGTCCACATGCCGAGTTTGCTGGGCGTACTGCGCAAGCGGATCTTCGCCCCGTCACTGGCCTCGGTCGGGTTCGCCGGCCGTGGCTTCGCGGTCACGCCCACCGAGGCGACCGCCAGGCTCGAGACGATCCCGCAGGCGGTCGTCACGGGGTTCGAATGGGGGATCGAAGGGCCGGAGCTCTGGGAGATCGAACGGCGCCTCGACATGGTGGAGCCACTGCTGCGCGGCTTCGCCTACGAAGGCGCCACGATGGCGGCCACCCTGCTCGACGTCATGCCCGGCCGTAAGCGTGACCGCACGTCGAAGCTGCTCGAGGGGCCGGGCCGTCAGCACGTGTTCCTCGCCTACATCGGCATCGGCTTCGCGATGGCCAGGCTGCCGAGGGTGCTGTGGAAGAAGGTGCTGCCCGAGTTGGACGACGTGCCTTACCACCCGACGATGAGCTGGCTCGCGGTCGACGGCTACGGCTTCGACAGGGCGTACTTCGACACGAAGCGCTGGGTCGACGAGCAGCACGTCTCGGCGCCGTACCCGTGGGCAGGCGCGCCGGAGTACTTCCAGCGCGCCGTCGACCAGGGCATCGGCCGCGCGCTCTGGTTCATCAACGGCGCCGATGAGCAGGCCGTCGCCGCCGCGGTGGACCGGTTCCCCGCCGAGCGCAGGCCCGACCTGTGGGCCGGGGTCGGCCT
This sequence comes from Amycolatopsis sp. NPDC059657, assembly GCF_042734395.1. Taxonomy (NCBI): domain Bacteria; kingdom Bacillati; phylum Actinomycetota; class Actinomycetes; order Pseudonocardiales; family Pseudonocardiaceae; genus Amycolatopsis; species Amycolatopsis sp. NPDC059657. Next base: position 12,456 of record NZ_JBHWEB010000143.1, read on the forward strand.
GGCCGCGACCTTCGCGGGCGGCAGTGACGAGCTCAGGCTGGCGAGGCTGCGGGAATCGGCGGGCGCGCACCACGATGAGCTGGCACTCGGCGTCGTCTTCGCGATCAAGGCACGCACGTTCGCGGGCTTCGTGCCCGAGCACAGCGAGCTCGCCGCGCGGGTGCTGGCCGGGCTGACCGTCGAGCGCGCACAGGAGATCGCCGACAGTACCGAGGTCACCGCGCATGAGGGCCCCGAGCCCGCTTATGAGCTCTGGCGGCAACGGATCCGTGACCACTTCGCGATCGGCGAGCAGCGGCTGGCCGGTTGAATTCGCAATTCAGGAGAAATCCGCCCGCAAGAGTGAAGACGCTGCCGCTCCCCAACGCATGTGAGCATTTAAGCAGAAATCATCCGAACCCGAAAAAGGGGGCGAGTGCGTTGGGCACAGGCTGGCGCGCTTTACGGCGCCGTATCCTCACTCCGGACGTATCGGAAACCTCGCTCGACAAACGCGGTTTCCACAAGAAGAGCCCGGCCGCTCAGGAATTGCTGGAGACGGTGGGGAAGATTTTCCTCGACGGATACGGGCATGCGGTCGAAGCGCGCATTCCGGCGGACGCCGCTGCCCGTATCGACGAGATCCCGCCCCGGTTCCGCGGGTTCGCCTGGGAAGGCGCCGGAATGGGCTTCGGCATGCTCGACGGCCTGCCGGGCGGCGGCCGCGGGCGGGTCACGGAGATCCTCGATGGACCCGGCGCGCCGCACAACTACCTGATCTACGTCGGTGTCGGCTGGGCGATGGCGCGGCTGCCGCGTTTCCGCTGGCCGTCGCCGACGGAGTTCGACCCGTTGCTGCGCTGGCTGCTGCTCGACGGATACGGTTTCCACCAGGCCTACTTCAAGACGGCCAAGTACATCGACCAGCAGTACCAGGACCCGGCTTTCCCGTGGCCGAGCCGTAAGTACAGCGCCTACGCGAACCGCGCGATCGACCAGGGCATCGGCAGGGCACTGTGGTTCATCGGCGGCACCGACGCCGAGCTGGTCACCACGCTGCTCGGCCGGTTCGACCCGAGCCGCCACGGCGACCTCTACGCGGGTGTCGGACTCGCCGCCACGTACGCGGGCGGCGTCGAAAAGGCCGAGCTGGAACTGCTCGCCGAGCGTGCGGGTGACCATCGTGGACAGTTGGCGCAGGGTAGCGCGTTCGCCGCGGAGGCCAGGATCGCCGCCGGTCTGCACGTGCCGCACACCGAACTCGCCACGAACATCCTTTGTGGACTCGAATCGGCCCTCGCGGCGAAGATCACCCAAGACGTCCGTCCCGACAATCCGGTCGACGGCGAGCTGCCCGCTTTCGAATATTGGCGACGGCAAATCGCCGACGAAGTGCTTTCACTGGGAGGTGTTGGAAAATGACCGCGACATTTCGCTGGCTTCACAAGCAGCTGGCCGGAATCGTGGCGCTCGCGCTGATCGCCACCATGTTCCTGATCGGGAAGCTGCCGGAGGTCTCGGCCGCCGACCAGGACAAGGTCGCTTCGGAGTACTCGTTCACCCCGCTGACCATCGCGTTGCCCGCCGCGAAGAAGAACCAGGCGGTCCGCACGGTCAACAAGGAGTACAAGCACATCGAGGCGTGGATCTCGTCGGTCGGTTCCGCGATCGCGATGAACGATCTCGACAACGACGGCAAGAACAACGACCTCTGCCTCGTCGACACCCGCACCGACCAGGTGGTCGTCACCCCGACGCCCGGTGCCGGCGACAAGCGGTACGCGCCGTTCGAACTGGAGGCGCCGTCCACCAACCCCTACATCGCCCCGATGGGCTGCGTGCCGGGTGACTTCAACGAGGACGGCAAGATCGACATCCTCGCCTACTACTGGGGCCGCACCCCGGTGCTGTTCCTGAAGAAGTCGAGCGTGACCACTTTGGACGCGAAGGCGTTCCAGCCGGTCGAGCTGGTGCCGAACCCGAAGATCACCGACGGGCTCTACGACGGTGACATCTGGAACACCAACTCCGCCACCATCGGTGACTTCGACGGCGACGGCCATGTCGACATCTTCATCGGCAACTACTTCCCCGAGGGCAGCCGGGTGCTCGACGACCGGGTCAGCGGCGGCATCACGATGAACCAGTCGATGTCACACGCCTTCAACGGCGGCGGCAAGTTCATCTTCCGCTTCATCGGCGCCACCGCGGGCGACACCCCGACGGCGAAGTTCGACTGCACCGAAGAGGCCATCCCGGCAGGCGACAGCCGCAACGGCTGGACGCTCGCGTCCAGTGCCACCGACCTCAACGGCGACGGGTTGCCCGAGCTCTACATCGCCAACGACTTCGGCGCGGACCGCCTGCTGTACAACATCTCCAAGCCGGGCCGCATCGACTTCGTCAACGTCAAGGGCGTCAAGGGCGCGGGCGACCCGAAGTCGAAGGTGATCGGCAACGATTCCTTCAAGGGCATGGGCGTCGACTTCGGCGACCTGGACCACGACGGCCTGTTCGACGCGTTCGTCAGCAACATCACCACCTCGTGGGGCATCCAGGAGTCCAACTTCCAGTGGATGAACAACGCCAAGGACGACGCCGAGCTGACGCAGAACTTCAAGGACGGCTACGCGCCGTTCTCCGACGCCAGTGGCCACTCGGGCAGCGCATGGTCCGGCTGGGGCTGGGACGTCAAGATCGCCGACTACAACAACTCCGGCGAGTCTGTGATCACCCAGGCGACCGGCTTCGTCAAGGGCCAGGTCAACCGCTGGCCGCAGCTGCAGGAGCTGGCGACGGCGAACGACGGCCTGCTGGCCAACCCGTTCTGGTGGCCGAACGCGCGTCTCGGTGACGACATCGGCGGCGACCAGACGCTGCACTTCTTCGCCAAGACGCCGGACGGCCGGTACGTCGACATCGCGAAGAAGCTCGGACTGGCCGTCCCGGTGCCCACCCGCGGTATCGCCACCGGTGACACCGACGACGACGGCCTGCTGGACTTCGCGGTCTCGCGTCAGTTCGAGCAGCCGGTCTTCTACCACAACAACGGCAAGTCGCAGGGCAAGTTCATCGGGCTGAACCTGACGAACGAGACCGGCTCGCCCGCGATCGGCGCCGAGGTCACGGTCACGCTGGCCGACGGCCGCAAGTACATCGACCGCGTCGACGGCAGCAGCGGCCACTCCGGCCGCCGCACCAACCAGGTCCACATCGGACTCGGTGATGTCAGCGGTCCGCAGCAGGTGCACCTGCAGTGGCGGGACCGCGCCGGCGCGCTGCATCAGCAGGACCTGCAACTGAACCCCGGCTGGCACAGCGTCCAGCTCGGCTCTCAGGCCAAGGAGAAGTGATCGGCATGGCAACGCAGACACCCGTGAAGGGGCATGATCCGAAGGTCACCATCGCACTGCGCCGGTTCGCCATCTCGATCAGCATCTTCAACATCATCGGCTACCTGTTCCTCGGCTTCGAGCAGCCGTGGGCCTGGCCGCTCATCGCGCTGGCCACCGGCTACACCACCGAGATCGTGCTGGAGATCATCGGCGCCCGCTCCGAGGAGCGGGAGGTGCGATTCCGCGGCGGCGGGGTCAAGGGGTTCCTCGAGTTCCTGCTGCCCGCGCACATCACCAGCCTCGCGCTCAACATGCTGACCTACGTCAACGACCGGGTCTGGGTGATGATGTTCGGGGTCGTGGTGGCGGTCGGCGCGAAGTGGATCTTCCGTGCCCCGCTGCGCGGCCGGATGCGGCACTACATGAACCCGTCCAACTTCGGCATCACCGTGATCCTGCTGGTGTTCCCGTGGGCCTCGATCGCGCCGCCGTATCACTTCTCCGAGCACATCCCCACCTGGGGTGGCTGGCTGATCGTGGCCATCATCCTGATCTCGGGCACCGTGCTGAACGCGATGCTGACACAGCGCATGTGGCTCATCTTCGGCTGGCTGAGCTTCTTCGTGGTGCAGGCCGTGGTGCGCGGGTTGATCTTCGACACCGCCATCCCCGGCGCGCTGGCCATGGGCACCGGCATCGCGTTCGTGCTCTACACGAACTACATGGTCACCGACCCCGGCACGACCCCGTCGAAGCCCGCGGCGCAGTTCCTCTTCGGCGCGAGCATCGCGGTCGCGTACGGCTTCTTCATCGCCGTGCACGTGGCGTACGGGCTGTTCCTCGCCACCGCGACGGTCTGCCTGATCCGCGGCCTGTTCCTGTGGGGCCTGCACTTCCACACCAAGTCCAGGCTGGCGTGGGAGGCCGAGCAGAAGCGGACCCAGGTCACCACCGCGCCGGTCTCGGCCATCGCGGCCAGGAAGGCCGAGGTCGGCGAAGACGCGGCCGCGGCATGACCAGCACCGACGGAAGCCGGGCGGCACGCGCTGTGCCGCCCGGCCCGCCGCGCCGTCAGACCTTAGGGTTGCTCAAGAAGCTGTTCACCGACCGGCTCGCGCTGATGACCGAGTCGGCGGCCTACGGCGACGTGGTCCGGATCGCCATCGGGCCGAAGTCGCTGTACCTGGTGAACCACCCCGAGCACGCCAAGCACGTGCTCGCCGACAACGCGGCCAACTACCACAAGGGAATCGGCCTGCGTGAAGCTCGTGCGGCGCTCGGCGACGGGTTGCTCACCAGTGACGGTGACACCTGGAAGCGGCAGCGCCGGACGCTGCAGCCGGTGTTCCAGCCCAAGCGGATCGCGCGGCAGGCGGAGATCGTCGCGGCCGAGGTCGGCGCGCTGGCGGACCGTCTCCGTTCCAAAGTGGACGGTGAGCCGATCGAGATACTGCACGAGATGACCGGGCTGACGCTCGGCGTGCTCGGCAGGACGCTGCTCGACGCGGAACTCGGCGGCTACGAGTCGCTCGGGCATTCGTTCGAGGGCGTGCAGGACCAGGCGATGTTCGAGGCCGTGACGCTCGGCATGATCCCGGCCTGGCTGCCGCTCAAGAAGCAGCTCAAGTTCCGCGAGTCGCGTCACGACCTGCGCCGGATCGCCGACGAGCTGGTGGAGCAGCGGTTCGCCGAGGAACTGGCCGGGCGTGACGACGTCATCTCCCGGCTGATCACCTCGGGCTCCGAAGACCGCGAGCGCATGCGCGACGAGCTGATCACGCTGCTGCTCGCGGGGCACGAGACCACCGCGAGCACGCTCGGCTGGGCGTTCCACCTGATCGACGAGCACCCCGAGGTCGGCGCGCGGCTGCACGCCGAGGCCGTCGAGGTGCTGGGCGACCGGCCACCGTCCTATGAGGACCTTCGAGGCCTGACGTTCACGGTGTCGGTCATCGAAGAGGTCATGCGGATGTACCCGCCGGTGTGGCTGCTGCCGCGGATCGCGCAGGAGGAAGACGTCATCGACGGCTACCGCATTCCCGCGGGGTCCGACGTCGTCGTCGTGCCGTACGCGATGCACCGGCACCCCGAGTTCTGGACGGACCCGGAGCGGTTCGACCCCGGCCGGTTCGCGCCGGGTGTGCCGCGGCCGCCGCGCTACGCCTACATCCCGTTCGGCGCCGGGCCGCGGTTCTGCGTCGGCAACAGCCTCGGCTTGATGGAGGCCGCCTTCGTGCTCGCCGTGGTGGCCAGGGACCTGAAGCTGACGAAGGTGCCCGGTTACCAGGTCGTTCCGGAGGCGATGTTGTCGCTGCGGGTACGCGGCGGCTTGCCGATGACGGTGCACAAGCAGGAGAGGAGCTGAGCTGTGACCGAAGACGAGACCATGACGCTGGAGGCGTTCGCGGACACGGTGCTGCCCGGCGAGAAGCGCTCGCCGGACGACCGGGCGATCGCGGGCGTCGGCATCGGCCCGGGTGCGGTGGAGGCAGGCGCGCTCACCCTCTTGCAGGAGCCGGCCACCGGCATCACCGGCGGGCTCGAGTACCTGGTGCTGTCGCTGGACAACCACGCCAAGACGTTCGCCGCGGAGTCGGAGATCGAGCTGGACACCGGCGTGCCCGCGTTCGTCGCGCTGCCGTACGAGTTCCGGCGGAAGCTGGTCACCAAGCTGACCGCGCCAGGGCACCCCGAGAAGGACGGCTGGGTCGCGCTGGCGTTGTTCTGCAACATGTCCTTCGACAGCGCGCCGCACCTCAAGACCGCGGACGCGCTCGGGCAGGGCCACCCCGGCCTCACGGCGATGGGCTGGACGCTCGACGACACCAAGAACGGGTTCTGGCAGTTCCCGAAGTACGGCTACGGCCGCAAGCTCGCGGAACTCCACCCGGACACGACACCTTCCGGGAGCCCGGCATGACCGAAAAGACTGACGTCCTGATCGTCGGCAGTGGCTTCGGCGGCTCGATCACCGCCTATCACCTGGCCGCGGGCGGCGCGAAGGTCACCGTGCTGGAGCGCGGTCCCTGGGTGAAGACCGAGGAGTTCGAGCACGACTTCCTGCTCGGGTCGTCGTACACGCGGATCTTCGACTTCGTCGTCGGCGACGGGATGAGCCTGCTCGGCGGCAACTGCGTCGGCGGCGGCAGCGTGGTGTACTTCGCCGCGATGCCGCGCGCGCCCAAGTTCGTCTTCGAGCGGCACGGCAGCATCGGCCGCAGGATGTGGCCTGCCGAGCTCAGCCGTGACGCGCTGGATCCTTGGTACGACCGGGTTTCCGAGTCGCTGCCGGTGTACAAACAGGACTGGGCCGACGTCTCGTACGCTGGCGGGCTCTGGGGCGCGCTGTGCAACCACTCCGGCCGGACCGCGAATCCCGCGCCGGTCGCGGTCGACAACAGCAAGTGCACCAACTGCAACTGGATGATGGCTGGCTGCCGGTTCGACGCGAAGCGCTCGATGCTGACGAACTACCTGCCGGCCGCCATCGCGCACGGCGCCGAGATCCGCCCGCTGCACGAGGTGCAGAAGCTGACGCGCAACGACGACGGCGGCTACCGCGTGCACTACAACGTCATCGACGACGAGGACTACCGCCTGCACCACGAGAGCGGCACGATCGACGCGAAGATCGTCATCCTCGCCGCTGGCGCCGGTGCCACGCCGGTCATCCTGCAGCGCTCCGAGGCGGCGCTCGGCAAGATGCCGCACGGTGTCGGCCGGTACTTCTCGGGCAACGGCGAGCGGCTCAACACCGCGGTGCTCAACGAAGACCGCGTGCGTGACGTGCTCGGCCTGACCCGCGAGGACGGCAAAGCCTATGCCGCCAACCAGATCGGCAAGGGCCCGACGGTCGCCAACTGGGACAAGCTCGACGGCTCACTGCCGGAGTACGAGCGGTTCTCCTTGGAGCAGCTGTACTTCCCGCCCGGACTCGGGACCATCCTGGCGCAGGTGCCCGGCATGGAGTCACCCGCGTGGTTCGGGCCGGAGAAGAAGGAAATGATCAAGAAGTGGGCCTCGTGGCTCACCATCTTCCAGATGACCGAGGACGACAACGAGGGCGTCTTCGGCACCCCGCCGCCGACCGGGAACGCGTACCGCATCTCCCAGCAGATGCTCGGCCGCGGCCCGCTGCGCTACGACCCGACGGAGAACACCCGCCGAGGCTGGGCGCTCGCCGACGCGGAGTGCAAGGAGATCCTCGAAAAGGACGGCCTGGCGACGGTCGCGCCGTGGACCAACGACGTGGTGGGCGCGTACACCGTGCACCCGCTGGCGTCCTGCCGGATCGGCGACGACGCGGCCACCTCGGCGCTGCACCCCAACCACGAGCTGCGTGACCACCCCGGCATCTTCGTCACCGACAGCTCGTCGGTGCCCGGCGCGCTGACGGTGAACCCGGCGATGACCATCGCCGCGCTCGCCGAGCGGTCCGTGCCCGGCATCGTGCGCGCGGCGCAGGAACGTGGCGTCGACGTCAAGTACGGGGCGCCTTCGCCGCTGGGCGAGACGTCCGGTCGCGATGGCGTGATCAACCTGCCCGTCACGGTCGCTGGGAGCTGAGCATGGCGCCCACCCCGATCCGGCTCGCGCTGCGTGGCGCGCTGCGCGACGTCCGGTACGTCAGCGCCGTGCCGCCGCGCCGCGCGACCGGCTTGGTCGCCGACGTCTACCGGCAGGTCGAGCGCGACTTCGGCATGCTGGCCCCGCCGATCGCGCTGCACTCGCCCGCGCCGGAGGTGCTGGCCGCGAGCTGGACCATCCTGCGTGAGTCACTGGTGGCTTCAGGGTTGGCTTCCCGTGCGGACAAGGAGGTCGTGGCCTCGGCCGTGTCGCGGGCGAACACCTGCCCGTACTGCGTCGAGGTGCACGGCATGGCACTCGGCTCGCTCGGGCGCGGCGAAGCCGCGGCCGCGATCTCCGGCGACGAGGCGATCGAGGACCCGTCGACGCGGGCGCTGGCCGAATGGGCACGCGGGGGAGAAGGCTCGATCGCGCCCGAGCTGAAGCCGGAACTGGTCGGCGTGGCGGTCACCTTCCATTACCTGAACCGGATGGTCAACGTCTTCCTTGGTCCGTCGCCGCTTCCAGCAGCGGTGCCGGCGTCGGCGCGCCGGGTGGCCCGAGCCGTGCTCGGTCAATTCTTGAAGCCCAGCGACGCCTCTCCCGGTGCCTCGCTGGAGCTGCTGCCCGACGCGCCCCCGCCCGGCGATCTGTCCTGGGCCAAGGGAAACGAGACCATCGAGGCCGCGTTCACCCGCGCGAGCGCCGCCGTCGACGCGGCCGCACGCGCGTCCGTGCCCGCACGGGTGCGCGAGGTCGTGCAGCGCGAACTCGCCTTCTGGCCGGGCAGTTCGGCCGCCCTGAGCGCTTCCTGGGTGGAACCGGCCATCGCGGGCCTGCCGCTGAGCGAACGGGCCGCCGCGCGGCTCGCGCTGCTGACCGCGATCGCCTCCTACCAGGTCGACGAGTCGGTCGTCGGCACGTTCCGGCGGTATCAGCCGTCGGACACCGCGCTGGTGGAACTGGTCGCGTGGGCAAGTCTTTCCGCCGCCCGTTCGCTCGGGAAACGGCTGCTGTTCGACGTGAAAACGAGTGAGAGGACGGAAAAGTGACAGACGTGATCGCCGCGCTGACCGCCGAAGCCGCCGAGTTCGACGCGCTGTTCGCCGAGCTCGAAGCCGAGAAGTGGGCGCTGCCGACGCCGGCGCCCGGCTGGACGATCGCCCACCAGGTCGGTCACCTCGCCTTCGTCTTCCAGATCGCGGGCCTCGCCGCGTCCGACCCCGACGGGTTCGTCGCGATGACCGCGGGCGCCGCGAAGGACTTCGACGGCGCGGTGAACGCCGCACTGCAGGCGTACGTCAACGACCCGCCCGAAGCGCTGCTCAACCGCTGGCGCGCCATCCGCGACACCGGGATCAAGGCGCTGGCCGCGGTGCCCGGCGACCAGCTGGTGCCGTGGCTGGTCAACCCGCTGCCCCCGTTCGTGCTGGCCTGCGCCGGCATGATGGAGCTCTTCGCGCACGGCCAGGACATCGCGGACGCGCTCGGCGTCGAGCGCACGCGCACCGACCGCGTCCAGTTCCTGGTCGGATTCGCCGTGCGCGTCTGGGACTTCGGTTACCAGGCAAGGGGCCTGACCCCGCCGGACGTCGAGTTCCGCTTCGAGCTGACCGGTCCGTCCGGCGCGGTGTGGACGTTCGGCCCGGAGGACTCCGGCCAGCGGATCACCGGCGACGCGGTGGACTTCTGCCTGCTGGTCACCCGCCGCCGTCACCGCGACGACCTGGCGCTGCGAGCCATCGGCGAGCACGCGGACAACTGGTTGGACATCGCGCAGGCCTACCGCGGCCCCGCGGGCGAAGGCCGCAAGCCGGGCCAGTTCAAGTAGTCGTGAGTGGTATGGCCGGTTCTAACCGGCCATAC
>NZ_JBHWEB010000144.1:0-4999 GCF_042734395.1 Amycolatopsis sp. NPDC059657
CTCACTTCAAGCCCGCCCGAGGCTTGCGGGCACCCCGCCGGACGTGGTGAAGGAGTCCCTCACCAGCCAGCCACATTCGGCTTTCCGCGCAATAAGTCAGCGACTCGCACGAGGCATCAGGGCTGGCCGGGGCGGTAGCAGTCGGCGAAACCGGTGGGCTTGGCCGAGGAGCTCGCCAGCAGCGCGACCACCTGGTCGCGGCGGAGGTTCTCGGGGTAGCCGGGCCAGTCGGGCTCCTGGCCGTTGACGTGGAGTTCGTCGAGCCAGTAGCCGGACTTGCCGACGGACTTCGCGAACTCGAGGTCGCAGCCGTTGACGCGGACCATGGCTTCGAGGGTCTTTTCGGACGACTTGATCGTCCGGCCGCCGACCTTCTTGGTCTTCTTCTCGGCCTCGGTGTGCGCGCCGGTCGGGTTGGCGAACCCGGCGGCCTTCAGCTCGCTGACGAATTTGCTCTCGTTGCTGGAGCAGCCGGCGAGCGCCGCGGCGGAGCCCAGCAGCACCAGGATGATGGCGACGGTTCTTTGCACAGCGACAGCAAAGCGCACAACCCGCCCCGGCCGCTGGCGAATCGCCGAAATCGGGCGGGGACCGCTCCCGAAGGGGCGGGTTTACCTTCACCGCCATGACCGAAGACCAGCAGATGACGTGTCCCGCCCCGGCCAGGCTGGCGTCCGGCCTGTGGATCTGGGCGGCGGGGTTGACCGTGCTGATCGCGCTGCTCGGGCTCGCGAACCTGCCGGACACGACGAGCCGCAAGGCGAGCGGACCCGGCCTCGGGGTGCTGGGTGGCGTGCTACTGCTGCTGGGGTTCGCCGCCTGGACGATCTGGCAGTACCGCAAGGGCCTGCCGCCGGCACGGCTGGTGCTCGCCGGGGTGACGGTCTACTTCGGGTGGACGCTGATCATCGGCGTGACGATGGTGCAGTCCGGCCGGTCGGAGTTCCCGGTGCTCACCCGGATCGCGATGCTGGTCGAACTCGTCCGCGCGCTCAGCATGATCGTGGCGACGGCCTTGTCCTACACGCCGTCCGCACGCGCCTACTTCCGCTTTTACGAACGCGGCAGGCAGGCGGGCGCGGAGGTCGCCGCCCGGATCTGGCTGGTCGTGATGATCGCGGTACTGGTGCAGGTGTCACTCGGCTTCACGGACAGCCTGCCCAGTCACGGCCGCACCTGGACGGAGTGGGCCACCTTCCGGAACGCGGTCGAGGACGCGACCATCGCCTTCGCGGGGCTGTGCCTGGTGCCCGCGTGGGGCTCGATCGTGCGGCAGTTCCGGCTCGGGCGGCAGTGGGCGCGGGTCGCGCTGACGGTGATCGGCGCGGTGTGCGCGGCGTTCGAGGTGTCCGTCATCGTCGACGCGAGCAGCTTCGACACTCCCGCGTATGTCGTGTGCGCCGTCGTCCAGCTGCTCGCGTTCGCCGCCGCCGTCGTGGCGTCCTTCGCCTCACCGGTCAACGCCCACTTCCGGGCGGCCGCGGTTGGATGATCACCCGGCGAGGGTGCAATCTGGAGCGATGGAACCCACCACGTGGCTGACCGAGCAGGTTGTCGCGAGTTTCGACGGCACCCCGGACCCGCGGACGCGCGAGCTGCTCACCGGGCTGGTGCGGACGTTGCACGAGTACGTGACCACGCACGATGTCACCGAGGGCGAATGGGCACGGGCCATCGACTTCCTCACCAGGGCCGGGCACCTGACCGACGACAAGCGGCAGGAGTTCGTGCTGCTTTCGGACGTGCTCGGGGTGTCGAGCATGGTCGACCTGCTGACGAACTCGCGGAGCCCGGACACCACCCCGTCGGCCGTGCTCGGCCCGTTCTACGTGGAGGGGCCGCCGCCGCGCGAGCACGGTGACGACATCGCCGACGGCCTGCCGGGGACCCCGCTTTGGGTGGACATTCAGGTGACCGACACCGGCGGGAAGCCGCTCGCCGATGCCGCGGTCGACGTCTGGCAGTCCAATGAGGACGGTTTCTACGACGTCCAGCTGCCCGAGCTCGACGGTCCGGTGCTGCGCGCCAGGTTCCACACCGACGGCGACGGGCGGCTGCGGTTCTGGACGATCCTGCCGCACGCGTACCCGGTGCCCGGTGACGGACCGGTCGCCGAGCTGCTGGCCGAGTCGGGCAGGCACCCGTTCCGCGCCCCGCACCTGCATTTCCTCATCCAGGCGGAGGGGCATCCGCGGCTGATCACCCAGCTGTTCGTGCGCGGCGGGAAGTACCTCGACAGCGACACGGTGTTCGGCGTCAAGGAAGAGCTGATCGCCGAATTCGCCGAGCGGACCGGGCCGACGCCGGACGGCCGGGCCATCGACGGTGACTGGCGTTCGCTGGAGTTCACCTTCCGGATCGGGTGATTCAGCGGTTGGGAGGGGTCCCCGCGCGGCGTTGGCAGACTGCCAGACACCAGATACAGAGGAGGCCGCCATGGCAGGCATACGGCTCACCACGTCCCATGACAGCCTCGCGCTCGGGGTGAGCGCGGACCCCGGTTCCGTCTCGGCGCTGTCGCTCACCGGTGGGCTGACGGTCGCGCCGATCGAGGGCCGGACGATCACCTTCGGCCGCAACCGGCCGGAGGTCGACATCTGCGTCGGCGAGAACGACCTGCGCGTCAGCAGGCGCCACGGCCTGCTGACCCGCCAGGATGGACAGTGGTGGGTCAGCAACACCGGCCAGCTGCCGCTGCGCCTGCCGTCGAGCCGCTGGCTGTCCAGCAGCGAGGATCCGGTGCCGCTGCCCGACGGCTACACACCGCTGTTCGTGCGCAGCTCGCCGCGCCGCGAACACCTGCTGGAGCTCTACGTCGCCGGCGTCGACGGCATCCGCCCGCCGACCAGGCACGAGGCGGTGACCCAGCCCCCGCGCCGCTGGCGGCTCACCGAGGAGGAGCGGCTGCTCATGGTCGTGCTCGGGCAGCGCTACCTGTTGCACGAGGCCCAGCCACAGCCGGTCGCGCGCCAGCAGGCCGCCGAGATCCTCGCCGAGCTGCAGCCGGACGCCGGCTGGGGCGTCAAGCGCGTCGAGCACATGGTCGCCGCGGTCCGCAAGCGGCTCTCCGACGGCGGCGTCTTCGGTCTGCGCCGCGAGGAGGTCGGCGAGCCCGTCGGCAACACGCTCAACGACAACCTGCTGCGCGAGCTGGTGCTGTCGACGACGATCGTCCCGCCGGACCTGATGCTGCTCGACCGGCTGAGCTGACCCGGGATATCCCCAATGCGTCGTTCGGTACCTTCCAGGTGCCGAAAGGCGCATTGGGGACCTGGTCGGGACCGAACGACGCATTGGGGTTTTCGCCGAGTGCAGGGTCAGACGCCGAGTGCCATCCGGTGCGCGCCGCTCAGCTCGGCACCCGGTTCGACACCGAGATCGCGCACGATCGCCGACCGCGCCCGCCGGAACGTCGCGATCGCCTCCCCGCGCCGCCCCACCTCGTGCAGCAGCGAAATCAGCCGCGCCCAGATGTCTTCGCGCAACGGGTCGTCGCAGGTCATGGCCCGCAACAGGCCGATCGCGTCGGCAGGCCGCCCGAGCTCGCGATAAGCCGTCGCCAGCAGCTCGCGCAATTCCCAGCGCACCTCGTCGAGCCTGGCGACCTCAGGCGCGCGATCGTCGGCGGTCAGGTCTCCGAACGGCATGCCGCGCCACAGCTCGAGCGAGCCGGTGATCAGCGTGGCCGCGCGGGCGGCGTCACCGCGGGCCAGCGCGTGCCTGGCCTCGGCGGCGCGGGTGGTCACCAGATCGGCGTCGACCTCGTCGGGCAGGATGCGCACCCGGTACGCGCCTTCGCGGCTGTCGATCCGCGGTTCCGGCAGCGCTCGGCGCAGCCCGCAGATGTAGGACTTCACATTGCCCGCCGCCGACGGCGGGATGGCCTGTCCCTGCCAGAGCAGATCGATCAGCCGGTCCATGCTCACCCAGGTCCCGCGGTGCAGCAGCAGCGCGGCGAGCAGTTTGGTGGGCTTGCCCGGCTTCAGTTTCACGGCGGAGCCGTCGGCCGTGCGCGCTTCGAGCGGGCCTAGAACGTGGAAGTGCATCCGGTTACCCCCAGCGGTCGTGGTTCTGTGCCGCTCACTTTTCTCCGCGTACATGAGGATTTGATGACACTGAATCGCCAGTGAACCGGCTCTCGGGATGGTGCTCGTCAGGTCTGGCCGCGACTGGCGCGGCCGGTGGACATGAGGGCGGACTTTTCATGGACCTCAAGCGATTCTCGAAGTACGGCGTGGCCACCATGGTCACGGCCGGCGCCGGCGTCGCCGCCGTGGCGATCTTCGGCGGCGACGGTGAACCGGCCGTGGTGAAGGCGCCCACGGCACTGGCAGGCCCGGCGGCGGCCAAACCGGCCGCTCCCGCGCAGGCTCCGGCCCCGGCGGTGGCTCCGCTGGCCGTCGCCCCGGTGCCGGTCGCGCCAGCCGCGAAGCCGGTGCCGGTGAAGAAGCCCGCGAAGGTGCAGAAACCGGTGGTGCGTAAGGCCGCTGTGCACAAGGAGGTCCCGGCGCGGGCCCCCATCAAGCGGATCGCTCCCGTCGTGCTTCCTGCCCCGGTCACGGCTTCTCCTGACGCTGTCGTTAAGGCGAAGAAGCGTGTCGAAGAGGCGGACGCGAAGGTCAAGCAGGCCAAGATCGACCTGCGCAAAGCGAGGAGCGAAGCCGCGAAGGCACGCGCCGACCTCGCGAAGCTGAGGTCCGGTGTGAAGCCGCCGTCGGGCAAACCGCCGAAGCCGGTGAAGCCGCACGTCCTGCCCAGGCCGATCGCGCACCCCGGCGGCAAGGTGCACGTCTCGCTCGACTCCTCGCAGGTGAAGCCCGGCCAGACGCGCACGATCACCAAGACCACCGCGGACGGCTCAGCCTCGTCGACGGTCACTGTCAGCCGGGGCTAGCCACGACGAGGGTCGTGAGTGGTATGGCCGGTTCTAAAAAGGCCAAAAACACAACAACCCCAACACACCCAGTGGGGGGGGGGGGGGCGGGAGACGGCCCCCAGG
>NZ_JBHWEB010000144.1:5009-22116 GCF_042734395.1 Amycolatopsis sp. NPDC059657
TTGTGTATAAGAGACAGTGGTATGGCCGGTTCTAACCGGCCATACCACTCACGACCCGAACCTCAGCTTGGCGTGAGGCGGTAGCCGAGTCCGCGCACCGTTTGGATCACCGCGGGTTCGCGTAGTTTTCGTCGCAGCTGGGCCATCAGTACCTGCAGCACGTTCGAGGCAGGGTCGAGCATCTCGTCCCAGCCGCTGCGCAGGAGGTCCGGCTGGGACACCACCCGGCCTGGGCTCGACATCAGCCGCTCCAGCACCGCGAATTCGGTGCGCGTCAAGGTCAGCAGGACGCCCGCGCGCCGGACCTCGCGGCGGCCGGTGTCCAACGTGAGGTCGCCGCACCGAAGCACCGCGGCGCCACCGTGAGGAGTGCGGCGGCACAGGCTGCGCACGCGGACCACCAGCTCCTCCACCGCGAAGGGTTTCACCAAGTAGTCGTCGCCCGCGCGCAGGCCGGTTACGACGTCGGAGGGTTCGTCGCGGGCCGTGAGGAACAGGACCGGGACCGCCCAGCCGGTGGCGCGCTTCGATGAAACGTACATAAGCGCGTCGCCCGACGGAAGCATCCGGTCGAAGATCGCGCAGTCGTACGAATTCACGTACAACGCCTCGTCGGCGGCAGGCAGATCGGGCACAGCGTCGACCGCCAGGCCTGCCGTGCGCAGTGCCAGCCGGACCGTGAGCCGGATGTCGGGGTCGTCTTCGGTGACCAGTACGCGCATCAGCAGTCCACCAGCCAGCCGCGGTCGGCCGCCTTGGCTCCCGCCTGGAAGCGGCTGCGGGCGCCGAGGCGGGACATGATGTCCGCGACCGTGCGGCGGATCGTGCGTACCGAGACCTCCAGCCGGATCGCGGCCGCCTCGTCGGTGCAGCCCGCCGAGAGCAGGACCAGTAGTTCGCGCTCGCGGGTGGTCAGCTCGGCCGGTGGGGACGAGGGGAACGGGGCCGCGGTGCGCCAGATGCGGGCGAACAACTCGAGCGCGGTCGCGGCGATGTCGGGCAGGTCGAGCACGGCGAACCCCGATGGCGAACCGGGGACGACCGCGATGCTGCCGTCGAGGACCATGGTGTCCGCCGGGATCGTGGGCAGTGTCCGCACGGACGCACCCGCCAGCGAGAGCATGCTCAGCCGGGCGCTCACGGCGGTCGTGAACCTGGCCCGGTCCGGCACGAGTATCCGGTACGTCACCCCGTTCCGGAAGTTGTCGGTCAGCGCCGCGAGGGTGTGTGGTGCCGCGCGCTCGGTGGTCATCGCGATGACTTCGGTGGTCACGGACGAGAGAAAGCCGGTGCGCTGGGGGATGACGACCGTCATCGGGTGACTCCGATCAGTGCCTGGCGTTTGACTTGGTCACGCACGACGATGTGCCAGCTGTACCGGCCGGGCGACGGCTCGATGAGCAGGTGGCGGTCGAACAGCGAGTCCAATACTTGTTGTGCCACTTGGACTTCCAGGCCGGTCAGCTCGGCCGCGGTGACCGCGTCGACCTGGAGGTGGGACGCGCCGAGTGACAGCACGCGCGACTCGAGCGGGGAGAGTGCGCGGAACGCGGAGTCGAACAGGGCGGCGAGTTCGGCCGTGAGGGCGTCGATCGTCCAGAGTGGACGGTTGCGCAGCATGGCCGACACCGCCCTGATCGCCGCGGGCAGTCCGCCGCAGTGGGTGAAGATCTCGCCGGGCGCTCCGGGGAACAGCTGCCGCGCGTAGTGCACGGGAAGCGGTTCCGTCGTCAGCGAGGTCGCGCCTTCCAGCCACAGTGCCCGGTTCCTGGTCGTGATCACGACCGCGCAGCCGGGACTGCCCGGCAGCAGCGGGCGCACCTGGGCGGCGTCGGCCGCGTCGTCGAGCACCAGCAGCAGACGGCGGCCCGCGAGTTCGCCGCGCCACACGGCTTCGCGTTCCTCGGGATCGGCGGGCACCGGGGCGCCTGCCGCGCGCAACAGCCTGGCCAGCACCGTCGACGGCGGCAGGCTGGCGTGGAGGTCGACGAAGAGCTGACCGTCCGGGTAGGCGCTCGCGAACTCGTGGGCCGCGTGCACGGCGAGTGCGGTCTTGCCCGCGCCGGGCATGCCGTCGAGCACCAGCACGGGCACCGCGTTGGATGTGCCGCTCAGCACGGCGCGGATGCGCTCGAGTTCGGGCTCGCGACCCATGAAGTCGGCGACCGTGCGTGGCAGGTCGCGGCGGGTGAGCACGGCCTCGGCGGCCAGCGCGCTCCGGTGCGCGGCGACCAGCTCGGGACCCGGCTCCACGCCCAGTTCCGCGCTCAACACCGAACGCGCGCGCTGAAACGCCGTGAGCGCCTCCGCGCGCTGGCCTGACCGGTGCAGCGCGCGGACCAGCCGCGCCCAGGACTCTTCCCGCAGCGGGTCTTCCTCGGTCAAAACCTGTAGTAGCCGGGCCGCGACGTCATGACGGCCCTGGCAGGCGTAGCCGTCCGCCAGCTTCTCGCGCAGCCGCCGCCGGAGCTGATCGGCACGCGCGACGGCCGAGGCGGTCAGTTCGTCGGGGAGACCCTCGTACGGTTCGCCGCGCCACAGCAGCAACGCCTCGGTCAGACAGGTGACGGCGCCCGCCGCGTCGCCGTCGACGCGTGCGTGATCGGCCGCGGTCTCCAGATTCTCCGCGACGCCGATGTCGAGATCACCCGGTTCGACCCGGATGCGGTACGCGCCGGTCCGGCTGTCGATGCGATGCCCGCCGTGCAGCTCGGTCAGCGTGCGGCGCAGCTGCCAGACATAGGTCTTGAGGTTCTGTTCGGCCGACGCGGGCGTGTCCTGTTCATGCCAGATGACGTCGACCAGCTGATTCACGCCGACCCAGGCGTTAGGGTGCAGGAGCAGCGCGGCGAGCAGGGTGGCCGGTTTCCTGGCGCCTGCCACGGTCGCCGACCCGTTCCGGTCGTAGGCCTCGAACTTGCCGAGCACTCCGTACAACACCACACACCTCCGCGTAACTCCGGCTACCTGAGGATTGGAAGCCAGCAGAGCTGGGAGGGGTCCCCAGATGGGCGTGATCGGCTCCTCGTCGGACCGGCTGCGCGGGCTCCGGCGGGTGCTCACCGTGCTCTTCACCGCGATGAACGCGCTCGGCCTGGTGGTGTTCGCCTGGCTGCTGATCGACGCGGACGCCGCCGACGGCAGGCAACGGCTCGACGCGGAGCTGAGCCGGATCAGCTCGACCGTGCTGCGGCTGATCGAGGCGGACGGCCGGTACGAGGCCAACGATCCGCTCAACGACCGCTGCCCGCAGTTCGCGGTCGTGCCGGTCGACCCGGCGCGCTTCAGCCAATACACCAGCAAGCGCCGCTGTATGCCGGTCGACGAGGCGATGCCGCGCGCGCTCGCCGCCGAGGCCGTCGGCAAGCACACGCAGCTCACCGGCTACGGGAAAGCGTTGGACGGTAGGGAAATCCGGGTCATGGCGGAGCCGTTCCGGGTGCGCTCGGGTGAGTATGTCGGCGCCGTGGTCGCGATCGCCGACGCGGAACCCGAGTCAGTCAGGCACAACCGGATGCTGCTGCAGGTGTGCGGTGGCTGTGCGGTGCTCATCGGCGGGCTCGGACTGGCAGGGCACGTGCTCGCCGGCCGGGCGATGCGGCCCGCGACCAGCGCGTTGCGCGAGCAGGAGCTGATGCTCGGGGAGGTCGCGCACGATCTGCGCGCGCCGGTCGCGAAACTGCGTGTGCTGGCCGAAACCGCGCAGCGGCACCCGGATCTGCGGCCCGAACTGCTGCCCCGGGCGGTCAAGCTGGCGGGCGAGATGGGCGGCATCATCGACGGCTCGCTGCTGCGCGCCAGAGTCGCGGCCGGCGCTGAGAAACCGGCGTTCGAACCGGTCTGGCTCGACCAGCTGGTGGAGGGCATGGTCGAGGACACGCAGGCCGACGACACCGAGGTCATCGTCACGACCCAGGCGGCGAAGGTCGACGCCGACCCGGTGCTGCTACGCCGCGCACTGCGAAACCTGCTGGTCAACGCGCTCCGACATGCGAGGAGCGTCGTTCGGGTTTCCGTGCTCGCCGACGGCAGGGTCCTGGTGGCCGACGACGGCCCCGGCGTCGATCCCGAGATCACCGCGAAGATGTTCGAGCCGTTCGCCAGCGGCGGCGGCTCGTCGGGTCTCGGCCTCGGCATCGTCCGCTGGGTGGCGCTGGCGCACGGCGGGACCCTGCGGGTGTTCAACGCCGAGGAGGGCGGCGCGATCTTCGAGCTGGCCTTGCCGCTCAGCGACGCGTGAATGTATCGAGAATGGACCGGCGTTCGTACGCTCTCGAGGGTGAGCCGAGGTGGAAGGGGGCGCCGCGCGGCGAAGACCCCCGGTGCGTTGATCGTTCTTGCCTGTGCCGCAGTGCTGACCGTGGCGCTCACCGGTGCGACGAAACCGTTGTCCGGCATGGAGTTCGGCCAGGACGGGCACTGGGTGCTGAACGCCGCGGCCGGTCTGGTGTTCCATGTGGACGGTGCGAGCAAGTACGTCGACGCCGCCGCGCCGATGCCGGGTGCCGACCAGGGCAGCCAGGTCGTCCAGGGTGACACCGGCGGCTTCGTGGTCGGCAACTCGAAGGTCACGGAGTTCGGGAAGTCCTCGCTCACGCCCGGGGACACCAAGCCGCTGACCGAACGGCCCGTCGCGCTCGAGGTCACCGGCGGGCCGTATCTGGTTTTCCGGCAGGCCGGAACCGTGACCAGGCTGGGCAAGCCGCCGCTCACCATCCCCGGCGACGGCAAGCTCGGCACTCCGGTCGTCACCCGCGAGGGTTCGCTGTGGCTGCACCGGATCGACCGCAGCGCGCTGTGCGAGCTGCCTAAGGGCGCCGACCGGCTCGCCTGCCCCGTCGCGGTCCCCAGTGGACACTCCGGCGCGCTCACCGTCGCGAACGGCCATCCCTCCTTTGTGGACACCACGACCGACGCGCTGCGCGAGATCACGCCCAGCGGCCTCGGCGATCCGGTGTCACTCGGCGTCGACCTGCCCGCTGACGTGCTGGTCGCGTCGACCGATGTCGGCGGCAAGGTCGCGGCGCTCGACCAGCGTGGCAAACGGCTGTACCTGATGGACCGGACCGGTGGGAAATCGTTCGAACTCGACGGGAATTACGCCGGGATCGCCTCCTCCGGTTCGGTGGTCGCCTTGGTGGACAAGGACAAGAACCAGCTGGTCACCTACGGCGGCGACGGCGTGAAGCGCGACGATCGGCCGATTCCCGGCGGTGACGCGCCCGTCCCGCTGGTCAAGGGCGAGGACGGCCGGGTCTATGTGGACAGTGCCGACGGCGCCCATGTGCTGGTGGTGGACCAGGACGGCGCGGTCAGCCCGGTGCAGGCCACCGGAGTCGGCAAGAACCCGGAACCGGTCCCACAGCCCGATCCCGCCAAGCCGGATCCGATCAAGCCCGATCCAGGTCCCGGACCCGAGCCGAAACCGAAGGACGTCCGCAAACCCGAGGCACCCAAGGCGCCGGTGGCGCCCGCGAGCCCACCGGGTGCACCGGGAGCGGTCACCGCGAGCGCGGGCGACGGCTCGGCGACGGTGAAATGGTCGGCGGCCAATCCCAACGGCGCGCCCATCACCGGCTACCGCGTGAGTTGGCCAGGCGGCTCGAAGACGCTCGGCGGCGGCACGCGCACGACCACGATCACCGGTCTGGAGAACGGGACCTCGTACGTCTTCACCGTCGAGGCCATCAACAGGGCGGGCACCGGCTCCGGGGCCGATTCCGCCCCGGTGACCCCGAAAAACGTGGCGAAGCCACCCGGCAAACCCGGAAGCCTCAAGATCGCCATCAAGACCGGCGACACCGACGCGAAGGTCAGCTGGACCGCCGCCGCGGCCAACGGCTCGCCGGTCACCGCTTATCACGTCAAGTGGAACCGGGCCGACGGCAAGGGCGCCACCAGTCGCGAACTGTCCGGCGACATGCGATCCACAGTGATCGAGGACGTCGGCATCGAGAGCCCGCTGACGGTGACCGTCACCGCCGAGAACGCCAATGGTGTCGGGCCCGCCGCGACCGCGACCAAGAGCAAGGGCGACGAACCCGACGTCAAGCGCTCGGCTGTGGTCTCGCGTGGCAAGGACACCACGGCCGAGAAATGCGATCCGCCTGTCTGCGGCTTCATGCGTATCGTGCTGAAGGGGTTCACCCCTGGCCCGATCACGATCACCGCGATGACCTCGGACCAGGGCCCGCATGGCAGCAAGCCGTTCACCGTCAAGGCCGACGGGACCTTGACCGTCGAGGCTTTCTCGATGGGCACGCCTGATCGCTACGTCTGGGTGGTCGCGGACGGCTTCGAGTCGAATCACTACCTGTGGCCGCCCTCATGAGGTTCACCCGGCGCGGCTGGGCGGTGGCCGCCTCCGCACCGCTCGCCTACGGCATCGGGGAATGGGCCGGTTACCCGCTTTTCCGTGCGCTGGCGGGAATCGCGCTCGGTGCGCTGCTCGCGGCCGTGCTCACGACGTTCCGGCGCCCGGACGTGACCGTCCGGCGTGAACTCGAACCCGATCACGTCGAGCGGGGCACGCCCGCACTCGCCCGACTGCTCGTGAGCAATAACGGTGACCGGCGGCAGCCGGGCTTCACCGCGCGGGAACGGGTCGAACGCGGGGAGTTCGTCACGGTCGCCGTCCGCCCGCTCTCGCCGGAGGAAGAGGTGCCGTACCACTACGAACTGCCCACCAGCGCGCGTGGCAAGCTGACCGTCGGCCCGCTCGTGCTCGAACGGTCCGACCCGTTCGGCCTGCTCCGGCGTCCACTCCCGGCGGGTGACACGGCGACGTTGTGGGTGCGCCCGAAGGTGCGTCCCGCGCGGTCGTGGGCAGGCGGGCACCCGCGTCATCACCACGAGGGCCCGACCACGGACGACGCGTTGCGCGGGTCGGCGGATCTGCGGGACGTGCGCCCGTATGTGCTCGGCGACGAGGTTCGGCATCTGCATTGGAAGGCGACCGCGCGGACCGGGCGGCTGATGGTCCGCGACTACGTCGACCCGGATCAGCCGAGGTTCACCCTGATGCTCGACACTCGGCCGAAAGTGTTGTCGGACAAGGAATTCGAGGAGGCCGTCGACGTGGCGGCCTCGCTGGTGACAGCCTCAACAATGGCCGGTCACCGCTGCCGGATGCTCACCTCGGCGGGCCGTGATCTGCCGACTTCCGGCGGCGCGCACGCGGCACGGCAGCTGCTGGACGTGTTGTGCGAGGTCCAGCAGGCGCCGGGCGTGCTGGCACTGCCCAAGTCCGGATCGGAGGGCGGCTGCCTGGTCGTCGTCACCGGACGGCTGCGCGAGCCGGATCTGCGTGAACTCGCCGCGCTGCGGCCGAGGTTCGCGTCGATGGTCCTGCTGGGTGTCGGCACGCATGGCCTTGGCATGCAAGGACTCGGTGTGCACGGCGTCGACGGGGTACCCGGAGCGCGTGCGATCAGCGCGGTCGACGCGGGGGAGGCGGTGCGGCGGTGGAACGCGATCGCGTGAGCGTGGCGTGCGTGCTGGCCGCCGCCGCGGGCGCCGGGCTGCTGTTCGGCCCGGTTTTCGGCCCGGCCGCGGTGTTACTGCCGGTGGCCGCGGTCGCGGCGGTGGCCTTCGGCGCGGTCGAACTGAGCAAGCGGGTGCCCGCGCTCACGGCGTGGCGGCCGGTGCTCGTACTGGTCGGCGGCCTGCTCGCGGTGATCGAAACGACGCTGGCGGACACGACGCTCGCGGGTTTGCCGACGGGCGAGACGATGCGCGCGCTCGTCGACGGCATGGCGCACTCGTGGCAGCTGACGTTGCAGTCGACCTGGCCGATGCGGCCGGACCTGATGGTGTTCGTGCCGCTGGCGGTGGTGCTCGCCTGCGTGCTCGGGGTCGAGCTGCTGCACTGGGTGCGCGCGCCGCTGGTCGCGCTGCTGCCGAGCTTGGCCGTCGCCGGGTTGAGCCAGGCGTACAGCGCGCTGACCGGTCCCGTGGCGGTCGCGGCCGCGCTGGGGTTCGCCGTGGTGGCGGGCGCGCTGATCTGGACGGGCAGGCGGATGGTCCTGCTGCTGCCCGCGGTGCTGTGCGTGGCGGGCGCGGTCGCGCTGACCGTCGCCGATCCCGCCGACCGGCAGCCGTACTCGCTGCGGCAGACCGCACCACTGGACGCGGCGCCGGTGGCGGGCCCGCTGACCGGAATCGCGGCCAGGCTGGCGAATCCGGCGGTCCCGGTGTTCAGCTACCGCGGCGACCCGCGCGTCGATCGCTGGTCGCTGGCCGTGCTGGACCGCTTCGACGGCGTGAACTGGTCGGCGGACGGCGTGCTGCGGCGGATGGGCACCGAGCTGACGCCACGGGTCACCGTGCCGACGACCTCCCGCACCGCCACGGTCAAGGTCGACGGCCAGACCGGGCCGTGGCTGCCGAGCCAGGACTGGCCCGCCACGGTCACCGGGGTCGAGCCGCTGGTCGACGAGGCCCGCGGCTCGCTCGTGAACCCCGCGCCCGGCCGCGCGGAGTACACGATCACCTGGCGTGAACCACAAGCCCCGTCGCTCGTCGACCTGGCCATCGACCCGGACGCGCCCGGCGGGCTCGGCTCGGTCGGCGAGGTGCCACCCGGTATCGCCGAACTGGCCGAGCGGGCGGCCGGCGGGGTGCGCCCGTCGTTCCAGGCCGCGCTGGCGCTGGAACGGTTTCTCAGCACCAATTACCAGGTCGCGAAGGAGCCGGGGCTGCCGACCGGGCACGGCTGGCCGCAGCTGCGCCGGTTCCTGCTCGACGAGCGGCGCGGCACCAGCGAGCAGTTCGCCGCCGCGTACGTCGCGCTCGCGCGGATCAAGGGCATCCCCGCGCGGCTGGTCGTCGGCTACCGCGCGCCCGCGGCGCCGTCGGCGGACGGGACGTACGTGGTGCACAACGGCGATGTGCTCGCCTGGCCGGAAGTGGCGGTGCGCGGCGTCGGCTGGGTCCCGCTCGACCCGACCGGCAGCGCCAGGCCCAGCGGCGCCGGCGGTCTCGCGGCGGCGGCCGCGGCGGCCAGGACCGAGCTGCCGAAGACGGACCAGCTCAAAGATCCGGTCGCGCCGCCCGGCGAACCGGCCGAAGACGAGACATCGGACGACACCTGGAACTGGCCGGTGACGCTCGCGGCCGGTGCGGCCGGGCTCGGCGGCCTGCTGGCCGTGTGGCTGCTCGGCGTGCCGCTGGTGACGACCCTTCGTGCGGGCCGGCGCCGCCGCCGTACCGGGCCGGCCGCCGTGTTCGGCGCGTGGGCCGAGGCGCGCGACAGGTTGCGTGCGCACGGCGTGCCGATCACGCCAGGGATGACCGTCCGCGACCTCGCGAGGTCCGCGCATCCGTCCGTCGACATGTCCACAGTGGACGGCTTGGCCGCGCTGGCGGTGACCGTGGATACCGCGCTGTGGTCCGGCGTTCCGGCAACGCAAGCGCTTGCGGACGAAGCGTGGTCCGCGGTCCGGACCGTCCGCAAAGGACTGGCGCGCCGTCCGATCCGAGCCAGGCTGCGCGCCGCCGTCGACGCCCGCGTCCTGCTACGCCCTTAGGTGGCTCCGCCTGGGCGCGCTGGTGTGCGGTCCGAACCCTGTGAAGGGAGCCTTCATACAGCTATGCGTTGTGAAGGCTCCCTTCACACGGCTATGCCTCAGGGGCCCGGCAAAGTCGGCGTTCAGGCAGCCGGAGGGAACGAACGGGGCGTATGTGTCGCTCAGCGTTGCATAAGTGGCGTTTGTGCGTTCAGTCGACCGAGATGGGCGACTTTGCCGGGGACCCGGGGGTGGCTAGCGGCAGTCGGCGCCGCGCAGCGGCTGGGGCTTGCTCGTGACCACGCCCGTCGGGTCGGTGGCCTGGATTTGGAAACAGTACTTCAGGCCCGGCTCGACCCGGACGGTCAGAGAGCGGTTGTACTCCGCCTTCTCGATTCTCAGCTTGTCCTCGCCCTCGATCAGTACCGAGAAGAAGAAGCCGTCCGGCGCGCGCCAGGTGAGTTCGACGGTGTCGTCGTGGTCGATCGGCGGGTTCAGTTCCAGCAAGATGGGTGCGCTGGTCATGGTCGTGGGTGGCGGCAGCGCGGGTGGTGGCACCGGCTTGTCGTTGAACAGCAGCACCCTGGCCAGCACCAGCGCCGCGACACCGCCCGTGATCGCGATCGCCGTGACCTGTCTCGCCCGCCGGCGCCGGGGGTCCACTGAGGACGGTCCGATCTCGGCGATCGGCTCGCCCAGCAGTGCGGGGTCCAGAGTGGACTCGCCGCCTGCCAGCAGCTCGGCCGCCTCGCCGATGCTGGGGCGTCGCGAGGGTTCCTTGTCGAGCAGCTTCGCGATCAGGGCGACCAGGTCGGCGGGCACGTCCGTGCGCTCGATCGGCGGGACCGGCTCGCCGAGTATGCGCAGGATCCGCGCACCCGGCCGCTCGCCGATAACGGCAGGGAACGGCGATGCCCCGGTGAGCGCGAAGTAGAGCACGGCGCCGAGTCCGTAGAGGTCCGACTGCTCGTTTCTGAGGCCCATGCGCAAGGTTTCGGGTGCGAGGTAGTCCACAGGGGACTCCGCGAACCGGTGCCGCAAGGTCAGCCCGAAGTCGGCGACGACGGGCTCGCCGGAGTCGCGCAGCAGGACGTTGTGCGGGCTCAGCCCGCCGTGCACGACACCGGCCCGGTGCGCGGCGGCCAGCGCGGTCGTCACGGCGCCGCCGACCGCGGCCGTGTCGTCGGCCGAGAGCGCGCCGATCTCGTCGACCAGCCCGGCGAGCGACCGCGCGCAGCGGGGCATGAGCAGCGCGATCCGGCCGTCCGGTAGCTCCCGGATGTCCTCTACGCGCAGTATCGACGGGACGTGGCGCAGCTTCGACTGCTCGCGGTCGAACGCGGACCGGGTCTGGGGATCGAGCGATCCGGGGAACACCTTGATGGCGAGTCCGGCGCCGTCCGCGTAGACGGACGCGGCCGGGCCCTCGCCGAGAAGAACCAGGTCAGCAGGTGTGGTCATGGCCAGAGGAACGTTAGTGTGCCGCGGCCGGGACCCGTCCCGGCCGGACGCGGCGCGCTGTGGCGGGCGTGATCGGGCATGCTTACCGCCGTGCGCGATCATCGAGGGGAAGAGACGGCATGAGCACCCAACCTGAACTGGCGGTACCGGCGCGGGTGGACAGTCCCGCCGCGACGCACGCACCGCACGGCAAGCTGGCGCGCTGGATGCTGGAGCATCGGGTCGCTCCCGTGGGCGCGGGCAGCGACGAGGGCCACGGCAAGCCGGAGGCCTGGTGGAAGGTCATGTGCCTGACGGGCGTCGACTACTTCTCCACGTTGTCCTACCTGCCGGGTATCGCCGCGCTGGCCGCGGGCGCGCTGTCCCCGCTGGCGACGTTGCTGATCGTCGCGCTGACGTTGTTCGGCATGCTGCCGATGTACTGGCGCGTGGCGAAGGAGAGCCCGCACGGCCAGGGCTCGGTCGCCATGCTGGAGGACCTGCTGCCGTTCTGGCGCGGCAAGCTCTTCGTGCTGGTGCTGCTCGGGTTCGTCGCCACCTCGTGGATCATCACGATCACACTGTCCGCAGCGGACGCTTCGGTGCACGCGCTGGAGAACCCGCACATCCCCGGTTTCCTGCACGGGCAAGAGGTGATCGTCACCGTCGTGCTGCTGCTGATACTCGGCGGCGTGTTCCTGATGGGCTTCAGCGAGGCCGTCGGCGTGGCGATCCCGCTGGTCGCGGTCTTCCTGGTGCTCAACGCCGTGGTCGCGGTCGGCGGGGTGATCGAGGTGTTCGCCTCCGATGGCGCGCTGCAGTCCTGGCTCGACGCGCTGACCTCGGGCGGCGGCGGGTTCGGCGGGGTGATCGGCCCGGCGATCCTGGCGTTCCCGTTGCTGGTGCTCGGTTTGTCCGGCTTCGAGACCGGCGTCAGCATGATGCCGTTGATCGCGTCCAAGGGTAAGAGCGCCGAGGAACGGATGCAGGACCGCATCCGCAACACGCGCAGGCTGCTCACCACCGCCGCGCTGATCATGTCGGTCTACCTCGTCGCGACCAGCTTCATCACCACCGTGCTGGTGCCGAAGGAGAAGTTCGCCGCAGGCGGCGAGGCCAACGGCCGCGCGCTCGCCTATGTCGCGCACGAGCTGTTCGGCGAATGGTTCGGCACCGCCTACGACATCAGCAGCATCCTGATCCTGTGGTTCGCGGGCGCGTCGGCGATGGCCGGTCTGATCAACATCGTGCCGCGCTACCTCCCGTCCTACGGCATGGCGCCGGAATGGGGCCGCGCCGTCCGGCCGGTCGTGATCGTGTACACGCTGATCTGCGTCGTGCTGACACTGATCTTCGAGGCCGACGTCGACGCGCAGGCAGGCGCGTACGCCACCGGCATCCTGGCGATGATGGTGTCCGGCTCGGTCGCCGTGACCATCTCGGCCGCCCGGTCGAGGCAGCGCCGCGCGTCCATCGGCTTCAGCGTGCTCACGCTGATCCTGGTCTACGCGCTGGTGGCCAACGTGATCGAGAAGCCGGACGGCATCACGATCTCCGCGTTCTTCATCCTCGGCATCGTGGTGATCTCGCTGATCTCCCGGGTCACGCGCACGACCGAGCTGCGCGTCGAGCACATCGAGTTCGACGAGGCGGCGCGTCGGTTCATCACCGACTCGATCGAGCACGACGGCGCGCTGACGATCATCGCCAACCGCCGCCAGGCAGGCGACGTCGCCGAGTACACGGACAAGGAGGCCGAGCAGCGCGGGATGAACCCGGTGTCCGACGCGGCGGACATCGTGTTCCTCGAGATCGACGTGGTCGACCCGTCCGAGTTCAGCGACGTGCTCCGGGTGACCGGTGTCGAGGTCGGCGGCTTCCGCATTCTCCGCGCGGGCAGCCCCGCC
The DNA here is from genome assembly GCF_042734395.1 of Amycolatopsis sp. NPDC059657. NCBI lineage: Bacteria > Bacillati > Actinomycetota > Actinomycetes > Pseudonocardiales > Pseudonocardiaceae > Amycolatopsis > Amycolatopsis sp. NPDC059657. Next base: position 17,863 of record NZ_JBHWEB010000144.1, read on the forward strand.
GCGCCCAACGCGATCGCCGCCATTCTCCTCGCGCTGCGCGACGCGACCGGCGTGAAACCCCAGTGCCACTTCGAATGGAGCGAGGGCAGCCCGCTCGCGCACCTGTTCAGGTACCTGATCCTCGGCCGCGGTGACACTCCGCCGGTGGTCCGCGAGATCCTGCGCACCAGCGAGCCGGACCCGGCTCGCCGACCCGGCATCCACGTCGGCGGCTGAGATGCCCCAGTGGCTGGAAGCGGGCTGGTGGGGCCTCGTCGGCGGGGCCGCGCTGGTCGCGGGCGCCGCCGTCGCCTGGTTCATCCGGGTACCCCGGTGGCTGGTCGCCGCGGTGATGGCGTTCGGTGCCGGTGTGCTCATCTCGGCGTTGTCGTTCGGCCTGATGGACGAGGCCGAGCGCACCGGCGGCCTGCTGCCGACCGCGCTGGGTTTCCTCGGCGGCGCGGGCGCGTACGTGCTCGCCGACGGCCTGCTGTCGCGTAAAGGCGCCAAGCACCGCAAGCGTTCCGGAGACCAGCAGGCCCGCGAGGCCGACGTGGCGGGCAGCGGAACGGCCATCGCGGTCGGCGCGCTGCTCGACGGCGTCCCGGAATCGGTGGTACTGGGCGTTTCCCTGCTCGACGGCGGCACGGTCGGCGTCGCGATGCTGGCTGCGGTCATCATCTCCAACCTGCCAGAAGGGCTGTCGAGCGCGGCCGGAATGAAGCAGGCGGGCCGCAGCGCGCGCTACGTTTTCGGCGTCTGGATCGGGATCGCGGTCGCGTCGGGCCTGGCTTCGACCCTCGGGTATCTGGGCCTGCGCGGGGCTTCCCCGGCGACGATCGCGCTCATCACGGCCATCGCCGCAGGCGCGATCCTGGCGATGATCGCCGACACGATGATCCCGGAAGCGTTCGAACGCACCCAGATCTTCACCGGCCTGATCACGGTCTTGGGCTTCCTCACCGCGTTCACCATCGACCGGCTGTAGGGAGGTCGTGAGTGGTATGGCCGGTTCTAACCGGTCATACCACTCACGAACCCTAATGCTCGGTGAGCTTGCCGTCCGCGAGTTCCAGGCGGCGCTGGATGCCGATCTCCGCCAGGAACCGGTCGTCGTGGCTGACCACGATGAACGCGCCGCGGTAGGCGTTGAGCGCGCTGGTCAGCTGCTCGACGCTGGCGAGGTCGAGATTGTTGGTCGGCTCGTCCAGCAGCAGTAGCTGCGGTGCGGGTTCGGCGCACAGGACGCACAGCAACGTCGCACGCAGTCGCTCGCCGCCGGACAGCACACCGACCGGCAGGTTGGCGCGTTCGCCGCGAAAGAGGAAGCGCGCCAACAGGTTCATCGTGTCCGACGGCGGCAGCGTCGGCGCGAACTCGCGCAGGTTCTCCAGCGTGGTGCGGTCGAGATCGAGCAGGTCCAGCCGCTGCGAGAGGAAGGCGATGCGGCCTTCGGCACGGCTCATCAGGCCGACGTCCGGCTCGAGCTGGCCGCCGACGACCTGCAGCAGTGTCGACTTGCCGACGCCGTTCGCGCCGGTGAGCGCGATCCGTTCCGGTCCGCGGATCGCCAGGTTCAGCTCGGCGAACAGGTCGCGGACGCGCAGCCGTTCGCCGTGGAAGACCATGCGACCGGCCGGAACGGTGGTGTTGGGCAAGGAAAGCGCGAGCGTCTGGTCGTCACGCAGCGCACGGCCAGCTTCGTCCACTTTGGCCTTCGCGGCCTCGGCTCGCTGGGTGTGCATGTCGTTCGCCTTGCCTGCGGACTCCTGGGCCTTGCGCTTCACGGTGCCCTGGATGATCCGCGGGATGTCGGCGTTGGTGCGTGCCCCGGTGCTCGCGCGGCGGGCGGCGCGTTCACGGGCCTGCTGCAGCTCGCGTTTCTCCCGCTTGAGTTCCTGCTCGGCGTTGCGGAGGTTCTTCTCCGCGACCTCGCGCGCGGACTGTTTCGCGGCCTCGTAGTCCGAGAAGTTGCCGCCGTGGAAGCGCAGCTGCCCGCGGTCGAGCTCGGCGATCCGGTCCATCCGGTCGAGCAGCTCCCGATCATGGCTGACCAGCAGCAAGCAGCCTTTCCAGTCACCGAGCACGTCGTGCAGCCGTCGCCGCGCGTCGCGGTCGAGGTTGTTGGTCGGCTCGTCGAGCAGCAGGACATCGGGCTGTTTCAGCAGCTGAGCGGCCAGCCCGAGCGAAACGATCTGGCCGCCGCTGAGCGTGCCCAGCGGCCGGTCGAGCGCGACGTCCCCGAGCCCGAGCCGGTCCAGCCCGGCGCGTGCGCGTTCCTCGATGTCCCAGTCAGCGCCGACGACGGTGAAGTGCTCTTCGCTGGCGTCTCCGGACTCGATGGCGGCGAGCGCGCGGACGATCGGCGCGATCTCCAGCACCTCGGCGACGGTCGGCTCGCCCGTCAACGGCAGGGTCTGGGGGAGATAGCCGAGCACGCCGTCGACCGTGACACTGCCGCCGAGCGGCTCGTACTCACCCGCGATCAGCTTGAGCAGCGTGCTCTTGCCCGCGCCGTTGGGAGCGACCAGGCCGGTGCGGCCCGCGCCGACGCTGAAGCTCAGGTCCTCGAAGACCGGGGTCCCGTCCGGCCAGGAGAAGGACAGGGAGGAACAGACGACAAAGGTTTTGGACATGGCGAAGGCTTTCGTGCGAGAACGGACGAGGTGAGGGCATGACAAGCGGCGGTGGCGCCTGTCTGCGCACCGCTGCTCCTACGCCGGTTCACCCGGAGATATCGTCCTCGGCCACCATCATGATCACCGACGATAACAGCCAGGCGCCCGCCGGTCGCGTTGATTTCGCCGGCGTGCGAAGCTCCTCGGCCTGCGCCGGGTCGAGTTCGCCGAAGCACCTGACCGCGACTATTTGCCCCGCACGAAGGATTCGATGCCGTCGAGGACGCGCTGCAGTCCGAACTCGAAGGCGTGCTCGGCGTCGTGCACGCCGTTGTAGTGCGTGGTCGCCGCGGTGCCGACGCGGATGGCCAGCGCGTAACGCTCATGGTCGAGCACCCGGTCCAGGTGTGGCGCGAGCGTGGACCACCATCCGTCGTCGCTCTGGCCGGAGCGTTCGGACAGCGTCTTCCACTCGACAAGGCTCGCGGTCGCGTCCCGGATGTAGCCCAGCACCAGTGTCAACGCCGAGTCCATCTCGACATCGGTGAGCCCGATTCCGTCGAGCGCCTGCAATTCGGCGTTGTACTTGGCGAAGACGCCAGGGCCCAGCGGCGGCCGCCGGGGGAAGAGCGTCAGCAGCCAGGGGTGCCGTTCGAACAGCGCGCGGTTGACGCGGGCGACCTGTTCCAGCCGGGATCGCCAGTCTTCATCACCGATTTCGTACTCGGCTTCGGCGCTGACCCGGTCGACCATGACGTCGAGCAGTTCCACCTTGCCGGGCACGTGCCGGTACAGCGACATCGTGCCGACACCCAGCCGCTCGGCGACGCGCCGCATCGACAGGCTGTCCAGCCCCTGGGCGTCGGCGACCTCGATCGCCGCCTTCACGACCTGGCCGAGGCTCAGTTCGGGCTTGCGGCCGAGACCGGACCGCTCCCGCGTGTCCCACAAGAGCTCCAGCGTGCGAACCGGGTCCCCGGCAGTGGCCATTGGACGTCCTCCCTCATTTGCGTGTACCGTACCCAATCTAGTTAGCGTACGCCGTACTCGAATTGAGCTCGGCGATCTGAGTGAGGAGAATGCCGTGGTGGCAGCAGCTTTTCGGGTAGGTCTGCGGGTCGGCGACGTGGTGGCCGCCGCGCGGTTCTACGGCGGCTTCGGCTTCGGCGAGGTCGGCAGCATCCCTGGTCCCGGCGGCGAGCCGGTGATGACGATCCTCAGCCGCGGTGAGGTGCAGCTGATCGTCGACGCGCTGGTGGGCATGCCGTTCCCCGACAGCGAGCGTGAGCGCCGAACCCAAGAGGGGCCTCGCGGGCTCGGCGTGGCCATCGGCCTCGGCGTCGACGACCTCGCCACGAGCTACGAGTACTGCCAGGCCGCCGGGTGCACGATCACCTCGGAGCCGATGGACGAGGCATGGGGCGACCGCGTCTTCGAGTGCATCGATCCGTTCGGCTACCAGTGGGAGTTTTCCCAGCCCATCAAGGACTGGGACGCGAGCGCCGGGCTGGCGGCCGCCGGAGAGAGCTGGTTCGGCAAGGACTCGTGAGTGTTGCCGACGGTTATTGCGCGGAAAGCCGAATGTGGCTGGCTGGTGAGGGACTCCTTCACCACGTCCGGCGGGGTGCCCGCAAGCCTCGGGCGGGCTTGAAGTGAG
>NZ_JBHWEB010000145.1:0-22105 GCF_042734395.1 Amycolatopsis sp. NPDC059657
TCATCACCCGCGTCGACCTTGGTCAGGGTGTAACCCGCGACCGCCGCCGGAAGCGCCTTGACATCGAAGCACACCGAGTACGTGCCATCCGGCAGATCACCGAAGCCGTACTTACCGGAAGCGTCGGTCTTGGTGGTGTCCTTGACCGCGCCCGTGCCGTCCTTCAGCGTCGCGGTGACGCCTTCGACACCGGGCTCGCCGTCGTCCTGCAGACCGTTGTCGTTCTTGTCGATCCACACGTAGTCGCCGAGCTTGTTCAACGGCGCGGGCGGCGGGGCCACGAATCCGGCGTCCAGTGTGAGGTCTTCACGCTTGTCCGCGCCGAGCACCGTCGTCTTCGTGCAGCCGGTGCCGGGATCGGCGTCGGAGTCCTTGGCCGGGTCGCCCTGGTTGGCGGTCGTGAGCGTGTAGCCCTTGATCGCGTCGGGCATGTTCGCGATGTCGAAGCACACCTGGTAGGTGCCGTCGAGCAAGCCGCCGAAGCCGTACTTGCCACCGGCGTCGGTCGTGGCGGTGCCGAGCTCCTTACCCGCACCGTCCTTCAAGGTCGCCTTGACGCCTTCGATACCCGGCTCGCCGTCGTCCTGCAGGCCGTTGCGGTTCGTGTCGATCCACACGTAATCGCCGAGCTTGTTCAACGGCGACACCAGGCCCGCGTCGAGCGTGAGGTCTTCACGCTTGTCAGCTCCCAAAACCGTGGTCTTGGAACAGCCCGTGTCGACCGCGGCGTCGGAGTCCTTCGCCGCGTCGCCCTTGTTCGGGTCGGTGAACTTGTACCCCGGCATGTTCGCGATGTCGAAGCACACCTGGTACGTGCCATCCGGCAAATCACCGAAGCCGTACTTGCCGTCGGCACCCGTGGTCGTGGTGCCCTTGTCGGCACCCGCACCGTCCTTCAGCGTGACCTTGACGCCGTTGACCGGCGGCTCACCATCGTCCTGCAGGCCGTTGCGGTTGGTGTCGATCCAGACGTAGTCACCGAGCTTGTTCTTCGGCACCACCGGAGCGACAAGACCGGCATCGAGCGTGAGGTCCTCACGCTTGTCCGGGCCCAGCACCGTCGTCTTGGTGCAGCCCGTCGCCGGGTCGGCGTCGGAGTCCTTGGCGTCATCGCCCGCGTCGACCTTGGTCAGCTGATAGCCGGTCACCGCTGGCGGCAACGTCGCCATGTCGAAGCAGACCTGGTACGTGCCGTCCGGCAGCTTGTCGAACAGGTACTTCCCGTCCGGACCGGTCTTCGTGGCGGCCAGCTCCTTGCCCGTGCCGTCCTTGAGCTTGACGTTCACCTCGGGCACCGCGGGCTCATCGGCGTCCTGAAGACCATCCGAATTCTTGTCCACCCAGACGTAGTCGCCGAGCTTGTTCTGCGCGGAAACCAGACCGGCGTCGAGCGTGAGGTCCTCACGCTTGTCAGGGCCGAGCGTGGTCGTCTTGGTGCAGCCGGTGCCCGGGTCCGCGTCGGAGTCCTTCGCGTCATCGCCCGCGTCGACCTTGGTGAGGACATAGCCCTTCACCGCGTCCGGCAAGTTCGCCACGTCGAAACACACCTGATACGTGCCGTCAGGCAGGTTGTCGAACAGGTACTTGCCATCCGGACCGGTCGTCGTCGAGGCACCGTCCTTCAACGTCACCTTGACACCGGGCACACCGGGCTCATCCGGATCCTGCAAACCGTTGGCGTTCTTGTCATTCCAGACGAAGTCGCCCAGCTTGTCGGTCGGCGCGACCAGACCCAGGTCGAGAGTCGGATCGTCGCGTTTGTCCGGACCGAGCACCGTCGTCTTGGTGCATCCGGCCGCGTCCGCGTCGGAGTCCTTGGTGTCGTCACCGGCGTCCGGCTTGGTCGGCTTGTAGCCCTTGACCGCGTCCGGCAGATTCGCCACGTCGAAACACACCTGATACGTGCCATCGGGCAGCTTGTCGAAGAGGTACTTGCCATCCGGACCGGTCGTCGTGGAGGCACCGTCCTTCAACGTGACCTTCACACCCGGCACACCCGGCTCATCCGGGTCCTGCAAACCGTTGGCATTCTTGTCATTCCAGACGAAGTCACCGAGTTTGTTCGTCTGCTTGGCGACCGTCAGGCCACCATCGACACAGTGATCGACCGAACCGGCCTTGCCCGTCGTGACCGCCGCCTGGCTGGTCGCCGGGTCCACGTTGGAATCGACGCACCGGTCCGCACCGGCTTCCTTGCCGGTCCAGTTCAACGTCGCCGCCGCAGGTGCGCCAGGCAACTTGCTCGTATCCGCGGCCGAATAGTCGAACTTCACGTTGTAACAAGTCTCGGCCTTCAGCCCATCAGGCGTGCCGAAGTAGTACTCCCCCTTGGCATCCGTGGTCTTCGTCGCCACCACGGCACCACCGGCACACGCGATCAGCTGTGCCTTCACGCCCGGCACCGGCGGCTCATCGCCGTCCTGGACACCGTCGGCGTCAGTGTCGAACCAGATCCGGTTACCGATCTGCACCGGCGCCAGGTCACACAGCGCCTCGAGGTCGGCGAGACCGGCCGCCTTCCCGAAGCCGCCGTTCGGTTTGTTGTCGGCTATGAGCTCCAGCGAGTTCGCGTGGTTGCTCTGCTGCATGGTGCCGTTGGTCCGGTCGAACCAGCCGGTGCCGTTCGTGGTCAGTGCCAGCGGGTCCATCACGTTGACCGGCATCCGGTCCTCGCCGAGCACCACGGCCAAGGCACCGAGTGAGGTTTCCTTGTGCTCGGCGTACTGGTCGGTGTAGTACTCACCCGGGTAGTACTCGATGACCTTGTTCGTCTCGCCGCCACCCTTCCCCGGGTCCTTGGGCAGGTTGTTCGGGCAGTTCCCCGTGCCCTCCCAAGCGAACTTTCCGTCCGCCTGCAGGCAGGCGCGGTTCAGGTCGCCGGCATTGAGGGAGTTGAGCAGGAAGTTCTGGCCGTTAGGGAACGGCGTCTCGTTACCGCCCATGTCAGAGAACCGGTCACGGAACGCCAGCACCAGGTCGCCGTTCGCCTCGACGCCGATATCGCTCAGCATCGGCATCGGCATGCCGAGGTACGCGGCGGGATCTCCGGCAGGCGGCCGCTCGTCGGTGGCGAACACATCGTCCCACGGGCCCCACATCTCGAACTTGTATTCGCTGCCGCGCGGGAACCCGAGCTTCTGGTCGATCACCTTCGCGCCGAACGCGCCCGCCTTGAAAGGCAGCACGATCGCGCGGACGTCGTTGATGCTCTTGCTCGACTGTCCACTGCAGACACCGCCGACCCACAAGGTCCCGTCACGCATGCCGAGGCCGGTCGGCCGCCAGTCCGACGCGGCCTTGCAGCCGGGATCGGGGATGGCGACAGACGACTTCGCGGCGCCCGCGGTCGCACCGGTCGCGTCGTAGACGTAGAGCTTGCGATCGGCCATGTTCACGACGTAAAGCTCGGTGCCGTCTTCGGAAAGCTCGATGTCGCCGAGGCTTTCCTTGCCGGGGATGGCATAGAACGGGCCATCGGCGTTGGTCGACATCTTGTGCGCGGTCGTGCCCGCGTTCGGCACGGTCGCGAACAGCTTCGTCGAACTGCCGTCGGCGGCGGTGACGTAGATGCCACCCTGCCCGCCAGGCCCGTACTCGGTAAGGCGCTTCGCATAGGCGCTGGAAAAGACCCGCTTCTGGTCCTTCTGATACGCCATGCCGAACACGGTGCCCGTGTCGGCCTGCTTCGCCCGCGTGGTCGCCGCCGTCCTGTTACGCGCCGTCCAGGGGAACGTCACCAGCGAGCGAGACGTCTTCGGGTCACCCTTGAACGTCGTCAGGTCCAGCTGGCAGGCGGTGACCAGTTCCGGGTTGTCCTGGCAGTAGTCGGCCGGGTTCCAGACACCGACCGTCAACTCGACGGCCTTGCCAGCCGAAACGTCCACAAAGGAATTCAGCGTCGAGAGGCCCTTACCGGCAGCCGCGGGCTTGAGGTACGACATCGAGTCGGGGATCTTGGTGTCGACCCGGTACTTGCCGCCCGCCAGCGCGGTCGTGCTCACGGTGACCGTGCCGTCCGCCGCGGTGGTGCCCGCGGCCGTCTTGCCGTCCGGCGCGGTCACCGTGATCCCGATGTCCTTGACACCGACTTCCAGCGCCGCCTCGTACGAGCCGTTGCCGTTGATGTCCCGGACGACCCGGATCTTCAGCGAACCGTCCGCCGGGTCGGCGGCGGCCTGAGGTGTCGACGAGACGAACACCGTCCCACCGCCGACCAGAGCAACCGCGAGCGCGAACCCTAGTGTCCTTCTCAACACCGGCCTCCTACAGCCACACATCTGGCGGTGAAACTCAACCGGCTGATGATGACCATTTAGGACGGTCGCGGCCTCCGGTGGCCCTCTGACGAGCGGCAAGTCCACTCGACAGGGTTACGCCATAAGAGGGACAGTGTGGTCGTTACGCTTTCGTGACCAGCGCCTTGGCGTGCGTGGCGTAGTGCGCGGTGGCGATCGCGCCGGACATCGCCAGCACCAGCCCGGCGACGGTGAACAACGCGAACCCGTCGCGGACCCGGTCATCGAGGAAGACCAGCCCGATCAGCGAGGACAGCGCGGTGTTCGTGGTGAACATGATCGCGTTCACCGCGGTCGCGCCGCCCTTCTGCAACGCCATCGCGAACGCCACGGCCGCGCCCAGCCCGTTCAGGATCATCGCCCACACGGACGGCTCGACCAGCAGCAACCACTTCGAGTCGGGGATGCGCAGCGTCCGCGCCGACACCCCGACGACGCTGAAGCCCAGCCCGGTGGCGAACGCGAGCACCTGAGCGGCCCACGGCCGATCATGGTGCCGGGCGTAGTAGGCGATCGCGAACACCACGATCGCCACGGCGGGCAGGACCCAGCGCCACTGCGTCGGCAGCACCCGCGCGGGCCCCGGCTGCGCCGACAGCCCCAGCAGCACCAGCCCGACCGCGCCGACCCCCAGCGCGATCCAGCCACGCGGCGCCAGCCTGGCGCCCAGGAACGCCGAGATCACGGCCGTGACGCCGACACTGAACGCGAGCACGGACTGGACCAGGAACAACGGCAGCCGATGCAACGCGGCCGCCGCGCAGGCGAAGCCGACGAGGTCGACCCCGATGCCCAGGAAGTAGATCGACTGGCTCCGCAGGTTGACCAGATCCAGCGTCCTGCCGCCGTACGCGCCCGCCCGGCGCACACCGATCGACTCCAGCACCGAGCCGCTGCCCGACGCGAGCGCCGCCAGCAGCGCGAGGATATAGCCGAGGATCATGTCAGCAGTCTGTCAAGCCGCTGCGCCCGCTCGCGGCGTGGGTGTCACCCAGCGCCGTGGCGGTCGCGGTGCGTGCACGACCGCTCACCTGCCCAAACCTCCCCGGCCCCTGGCTTGGCTCGGCTGCGTGAAAGGAGCCTTCACACAGCCCGTCTCGCGCATCGGGCGAGTGGAGATCAAGGGCGTCTCCCGTATGGGGTCGTGAGTGGTACGGCCGGCTATTGCGCGGGGGAAAGTCTTTGTACGCACTCGGGGGCACCCTCACTTCGCGATGGGGCATGAGTGGTAACTCTGCTGTATCCAACGCAGCAGGGGAACCCCTCGCCCGCAAGCGTCACCGCGGACTCCCGACGCAGCCCAAATACGGGGTCGCGAGTGCCCCGAAGCCAAGATCCCTTTCGTACGAACAGATCCATCCTGCGTGCCCACCCACGCTGGGATAAAGTGACAGGTCCCCTCTCCGAGAGCGAGGACCGCATGCTCGCCATCGCCGCCGCGGTACTGTTCGGGATCGCGTTGCTGCTCCAGCTGGCCGATCTGGCTTTCGGCCAGGTGATCACCGGCACCACCCTCATCACCGCCGGGCTGCTATGCCTGGCGCTGCACATGGCGGGCGTCGCCACCTCGCGCAAATCCTTCCGGCGACGTCGTCGTTAGTCACTGTCCATAATGGACCCGAAGCGGAACTGAAGCGAAACTGTCGGTGCCCGCTGCTAGCTTCGGTGACATGATCACTTCATTCCGGATCGGGTTTCCCGACGAGCGGCTGACCGACCTCCGCGACCGCCTGCACCGCACCCGCTGGCCCGATGCCGAGCCGGTCGGTGACTGGTCGCAAGGTGTTCCCTTGGCGTACCTGCGCGAGCTGTGCGCGTATTGGGCTACCGAATACGACTGGCGGGCGACCGAGCGAAGGCTCAACGCGCTGCCCCAGTTCCGCACGGACATCGACGGGCTGGGCGTCCACTTCATCCATGTCCGCTCGCCACACGCGAACGCGCTGCCGCTCGTGCTCACACATGGCTGGCCGGGATCGGTGCTCGAATTCGAAAAGGTGATCCCTTCACTGAGTGACCCACCCGATCCCGCCGACGCGTTCCATGTCGTGTGCCCGTCGCTGCCCGGGTACGGCTTCAGCGATCGCCCCGCGGAACCGGGTTGGTCAGTGCAGCGGATCGCCCGCGCGTGGGCGGAACTGATGGCGCGCCTGGGTTATCAGCGCTACGGAGCGCAGGGCGGCGATTGGGGCACCAGTGTCACCACGAGCCTCGGGCAGCAGGACGCGGCCCATCTCGCGGGGATCCATGTGATGCCGCCGATCGCCGCGCCCGATCCGGCGACGCTGGACGATCTCACCGATGCCGAACAGCGGGCGGTCGCCGATCTCCGGCACGCGGAGCGGCACGAGTCGGGCTATGCCGAGCAGATGACGACCAAGCCCCAGACGGTCGGCTACGCGCTGAACGATTCGCCTGCCGGTCTCGCCGCGTGGATCGTCGAGAAGTTCCGGTCGTGGACCGACGGTGAGCTGGAACGGGTGCTCAGCCGGGACGAGTTGCTCGACGACATCACGCTGTACTGGCTGACCGGCACCGCGACCTCGTCGGCCCGGCTGTATTGGGAGAGCTTCCGCGAAGTCGGCGAGTGGTTCTCCAGGTCCACCGAGGACACCGTGGACGTGCCGACCGGCTGCTCGATCTTCCCGAAGGAGATGCCGCGGCCCTCGCGCCGCTGGGCGGCCAAGCGGTACACCGACATCCGCCACTGGGGCGAGCCCGAACGAGGCGGGCACTTCGCCGCGTTCGAGCAGCCCGAGTTGTTCACCGAGGAGGTGCGCGCCTTCTTCCGGCTTGTCCGCTAGCCGGTGGGGACACACTTCACGCGGACGCGAACTCCGCCTCCAGCAGATCCGTGAACACGCCGATCGGATCCGGCCTGCCGCCCGCCGCCCAGTCACCGTTCACGTTGGCCACGACCAGCCGCGAGCCGTCGCGGGTGCCGAAACTGTACGACCACGACCCGTGGATGGCGCCACCCATCCCCCAGACTTCGGTGCCACAGGCCAGTTTCACCGAAGCGACGCCGAGGCCGTAGGCGGTGTTCGGGATCCACTTGTCCCCGGTCGCGACCATCGTGAACATCTCCTGCTGCTCGGCGGGCTTCAGCAGTGCGCCGCCGAGCAATTCGCGGAAGAACCGGCCGAGGTCGCCGGCGGTGGAGATCATGTCGCCCGCGCCCCGGCCCCACGACGGGTTCAGCTCGGTCACGTCACGCCCTTCGATATCAGGGAGGTAGAGCTTCGAGTAGTGCCTGCTGTGCGGACCGGGCACCGACGCGTCGTCGCCGACCGGCACGGAGGTGCCGGTGAGACCGAGCGGCTGGAGGAGGCGCCGCGAGATCTCGTCGGCCAGCGCCGAGCCCGTCACCCGCTCGACGAGCAACCCGGCCAGCACGTAGTTGGTGTTGGAGTAGCCCCACTCCGTGCCGGGCGCGAAGTCGGCCGGATGCGACATCGCGATCTCGACGAGCCGCTCGGGGCGGATGCTGTCGAAACGGTGCTCGAGGAAGGCGAGGCCGGTGTAGGTCGCGATCAGCGCGGGATCCAGCACGTAGTTGAACAGACCACTGGTGTGATTGAGCAGCTGCCGGACGGTGATCTCGTCGCCGACCATGCCCGGCAGCCACTTCGTCACGGTGTCGTCGAGGCTCAGTTCGCCCTCGCCGGCGAGCTGCAGCACGACCGTGGCCACGAAGGTCTTGGTGGTGCTGCCGATGCGGAACCGGTGATCGGCCTCGCGAGCACGCCCGGTCTCGATATCGGCAACACCGGCCGTGCCGAACCAGCGGTCCTGGCCGTGGTGGATCTCGGCGAGAATGCCGGGCACGCCGCCGTCGGCGACCGCGTCCTCGAGTACCCGCGTCACGGAATTCGTCATTGTCCATCCCCATTTCCTGTGGTTTTCCCCTACCAGAAACGCTACAGGCGCAGACGCTTTCCCATCAACACGAACGGCTTCACAAACTAGGAAACCAGCAGGTAAATCCGCTAAATCATTGCAATGAGAATGCGAGGTAATGCAACACAGTGTTGCAATGGACTATTGCTTAACGCCTATACTCGGCCCCATGCCAGGAGGACGACTCACCCGTCAGGACCGTCAGCTCATCGCCACCGGGCTGGCCAGCGGGCTCAGCTTCAACGAGATCGCCAAGAGCCTGGCCCGCCCGACGTCGACCGTCACCCGCGAGGTGGCGCGCAACGGCGGACCCAACGGCTACCAAGCCCACCGGGCCCAGCAGGCGACCGTGCGACGCGCACGCCGGACCAACCAGGCGGCCCCGGCCGCGCCGGTCGCCGACGACACCGGCGGCCGCGACCCCGAGACGGTGCGGCAGCTCGAAGCACGCTTCACCGAAATGCTGGTACAGACCGGGCTTCCCCGGATGCCGACCAGGGTGCTCGCCTCGCTCTACACCACCGACACCGGCAGCCTGACCGCCGCCGACCTGGCACGGCGGCTGCGGGTCAGCCCGGCGTCGGTGTCCAAGGCCGTCGCCTACCTCGAAGATCAGCAGCTGATCCGGCGCGAGCACGACGAGCGCCGCGACCGGTACGTCCTCGACGACGACCTCTGGTACCGGTCCATGCTCGCGAGCGCCGAGCGCAACGCGACGCTGGCGGCCGCCAGCCGGGAAGCCGCCGAAGTGCTCGGCAGCGAAACCCCGGCGGGGATCAGGCTGGGCAAGGCCGCCGAATTCCTCCAGCAGCTCAACGACGACATCGTCGAAGCGGCGAAGCGGCGTCGCAGATAGCTCGCCAGGGCACCACTGCCGCTGATTTTCCCGCTAGAGTCCGTTTCCGGTAGGAAAAAACGGGGAGGGGCTCCTGCTTGACCAGCCAGTTCGGCGCACGGCTGCGGCAACTACGGCTGCGGGCGGGTATGACGCAGGAAGAGATGGCCGCGCAGTCCGGTGTCGGCGTCCGCACCATCCGCGGGCTCGAGACCGGTGAGCGCGCCGGCCCGCGCATGGTGACCGTGCGCCTGCTCGCGGACGCGTTGAGCCTGGACACGGCCGAGCGCGACGACCTGTTCGCCGTCGCCGTCGGCAGGCCGGGCCGCGCGCGTCCGGCGGCCGAGCCGGTGCGGCCCGCCGTGGAAGGCCCGCTCGCCGAGGCCGCCGATCAGCTCGCGCAAGCCGTCCGGACCCGGTGGCAGCGCGAGGAAGAACACCGGCGCGTCCAAGATCCGTTCCCCTTGCCGGTGCGCTGGCGTCCGGTACGCGAGGACCTGATGGACCATTGGGCGAACGTCCGCCGCACCCCCGCCGGGGAAACGGCCGAGCCGGTGCCGCTCGACGGCGGGCTGGGCGAGATCGCGGACGTCTACCGCCGCGTCCCGTCCGGCAGGCTGGTGGTGCTCGGTAAGGCAGGTGCCGGGAAGACGATTCTGACCTTGCGATTCGTGCTGGACCTGCTCGCCGGCCGAGGCCCCGCCGACCCGGTGCCGGTCATCTTCGGTGTCGCCTCCTGGGACCCGGCGACGACCTCGCTGCGCGATTGGCTGACCGGCAGGCTCGTCCACGACCATCCCGGACTGGCCGCACCGGCGCCCGGCAGCCCGACGCTGGCCGCCGCGCTCGTCGACGACGGCTGGATCCTCCCGGTGCTGGACGGCTTCGACGAACTCGCGGGCGGGCTCCACCGGTCCGCGCTGCTCGCGCTCAACGCCACCACCTTGCCGTTGCTCATGACCAGCAGGCCTGCCGAGTTCGCCGCGGCCGTCGCCCGCACCGACGTGCTCACGGCCGCCGCGGGCGTCGAGCTGACCGACCTTTCCCCCGCCGACTGGGCGAGCTACCTGCCACGCAGCTCCCGCAAGCTCACCACCGGCGACGCGACCGTCTGGGATCCGATACTCGCCAAGCTGCGTGACGAACCGGAAAGCCTCGCGAACCTCACCGCGGTGCTCGCGACGCCGTTGATGGTCGTTCTGGCCCGCACGATCTACAGCGACTCCCCCGGCCGCGATCCCGGCGAGCTGCTGGACACGACCCGGTTCCCCGGCCCAGGCGCGATCGAAGACCATCTGCTGGACGACTTCATCCCGACCGTCTACCGGCATCGGCCCGGCGAACAGCGCTGGAACCAGGACCGCGTCCAGCACTGGCTCCGCCTGCTCGCCGTCCACCTCGACGAGCTCGGCACCCGCGACATCGCCTGGTGGCGGCTCGGCGCGGGCTTACGCCGCTCCTCGCGGATGCTCTGGATCGGACTGGTCGTCGGCCTCGTCAACGGCCTGGTGAACGGGATCGTGGTCGCGCTGCGCTACCGCCCGATCGACGGGCTCGTCTCCGGCCTGGTCGCCGCGGCCTCGGTCGGCCTCGCCTTCGGACTGTGCCACGGCCTGGTCGGCGGTGGCACGATCGTCGAGCCGGCGCGCACCCGGATCCACCTGGTCAGCGGCCTGCGGCAAGTCCGGGCGAAGATCGTGCGCAGGCTGCTGGCCGGGCTCGCGGGCGGACTGGCCGGCGGGCTCGTGCTCGGTCTTACCGGCGGGCTCGGCGTCGAGCTGGTGGGCGGCGTCGGCAACGGCCTCGCGGGCGGGATCGCCACGGGACTGGGCATCGGCCTCGCGGGCGGGCTGGTGTTCGCGATCATGGCCGGGCTCGAGGCACCAGCGGACATCCGCTCCGCGGTGAGCCCCGGCGAGCTGCTGGCCGCGAACCGCACGACCGTGCTCGTCCAGCTTCTCCTGTGCCTGCCCGCGTTCGGAGTCGGCATCGGGCTGTCGTTCGGATTCGCGGACGGGGTCGTGTTCGGCGTGGTGGTCGGCTCCGGTCTGGGAGCGGGCTACGTGCTCAGCCTGACCGCGTGGGGGCAATGGCTCGTACTGTCCCGGCTCTGGCTTCCGTTGACGGGCCGGCTGCCCTGGACGGTGCTCGCCTTCCTCGACGACGCCTACCAGCGCGGCGTCCTGCGCCAGGCGGGCGCTGTCTACCAGTTCCGCCACGCCCGGCTACAGGACCGCTTGACCCTGACCTAGCCGCGGTACCGCGGATTCGTGTTGTGCCACTCGAAACCGCCCGCCATCCAGGCCCGCACCCCGCGCATGAACCGGTGCAGCTCGGGCGAAGGCACCGCCAGCAGCGCCCGGTGCCCCGCCTCGAAGTCACGGACGAGCTGGTTGTGCAGATCGACCGTGAGCTGGGTGGCGTCCTCGATCGAGATGTCCTTGTCGGCCGCGATCTGCAGGACCATGTTGCAGACCGGGTTCTCGTCGGCCGCGTCCTTGGCCACCGAGAAGAGATCGTTGACCATCACCGACGCCGTGCCCGCCTGGGTGAGCGCGAGCCGGACGCGCGGGTCGTAGTACAGGTTCGCCGGGAGCTCATAGCCGCCAACGGCGTCCACCAACGTCATCGAGGTGTAGAAGCTGTCATGCTGCCGGGCGGCGAGATATTCCCACGCCGGCGGGTATTCGCCGGTGTAGCGCCAAGCCGCATAGGCGTTCCAGCTGACGAACATCGCGAAGGTGGCGTAGCAGATCCGCTGGACTTGCGACGGCGTGCCGTGCCGGGTCAGATGCTCGACGCCGGAGTTGAGCGCGATGAGGATCGGGTCGGCGCGCAGCGCCTTGTCCAGCTCGGCGGTGAACTCGCCGGCGGGCGCGACCGGGTCCATCGCCGCCATGACCAGCGCGAGGCGGGGCGGGAGCCGGGTGGGCACGGCGCCCATCTCGCTGTCGTCGGCGTAGTAGTCGTCGGCCGCCCACCAGGCGGCGTTGAGCTGGGCCGAGATCAGCAGGCGGTCAGGATCGTCGCAGTCCGCGTGCGCGAGCATGACCAGCCTGCCGAAGCCGGCTTTGAGCAGCTTTTCCTGCTCCTCTTCGGAAAACCCGCAGTCGCCGGCCCACTCGGCCAGCCGCGAGTCGACCTCGGCGCCGAGAGCCTCGTTGTCCCGCTCCAGCACCGGGACGTAGAGCGGCGACGCCTTGCCGTCGCCCCACGCGACCTCCGCGTAGGCCGGGTCGGGGCCGAACTGGGTCGTCAGCCTGGCGGCCGACGTGCCCAGTCCCGACGGCCCCGCGAGCGCCGAGGCCGTCACCGCCGGAACCGTCCTTAACGGACAGCCGCGGACCTGCGGGGTAACCGCGGGTGCGAGCTCCTCGGTGGCGGCAACGGTCTCGGTCATCATGCTCCCGTCTTCTCGGTCGGACTGGCTAGACGCGGTCGGCGGCGATCAGCAGGTAGTGGAAGCTGCCCTCGCGGTACGCCGTGAGGAACGGCCCCTCGATCCCCGTGGCGACCGAGGACTTCTCCCGCAGTTCCCAGTACGGGATCGTCGCCGCGGTCAGGTCGACCACGTTGATCGGGACGAACCCGTTGGCCGCCAACGCTTTAAAGTACTCCCCCCGGGAGTGGATGTTGCAAATGTAGTGCTGGTCGATCTGGCTGACCGCCCGTGACCGGCCACCGGTCACGTCGTTGTAGCACCCGGTGATGGTGACGTACCGGCCACCGGGAGCGATCTGCCGCGCGTGCTCGGCGAACAATTCGTCAAGATCCACATACATGGTGCTCTCGTTGTTCCACGCACCACGCAGTGAACCCGTTTCGAAACCGGTGTCGAGCATATTGGTCAGGTGATATTTCACTTTGTCGTCGACGCCGCGCTCACGCGCCCTGGCATTCGCGAATTCCACCTGCTGTTCGGAGATCGAAACGCCGTCGACCTGACAGCCGAAGCGGTGGTTGGCCATGATGCTCGTGCCACCCCTGCCGCATCCGGCGTCGAGTAGTCGGTCACCGGGCATGATGTCACCCAGATGGTCCAGCAGCACGTCCGCCTGCGCGGTCTCCAGCCGGTGCATCTCCGCGATGATGGCCTCATCACGCCTTTCCGCGGGCACCTCCAGCACGGCGGGGTCATAGTCGCCGATGCCGTAGTGGTGGTGGTAAAGACCATCGACCTCACCCAGACGCAGGTTGACCGGATCTTTCTCGGTGTTCCAATACTCCGCTACCGAACGCTGGTAGTCGGTACGCAACACCGGACGACCCGCGGTCCCGTGAACGATGGCCATTCAAGCTCCCTCGGACGAAAAATAGACACAATTGTCACGCATAACCCGCCGAATTTCCCCCGGCCTTGGGCACAAACGAAGCTAGCATCCGGTCTGCCGCCAGTACAGTCACCGAATGAGTGCAGGGAAATAGCGACGGAAATCAGTGACCAATGCGGCGAACTGTTCATTTGCAGCAATTGGTCACTCACCCCGGTGACGGGGAACCACCGCGGGTGAGCACACCGGCGGCGGACTACTCCAAGCGAGTCAAACCCGGCTAGTCGCGGAAGTCGTCGGGCGTCAGGCGGTCGAGCAACGCCCGGAAGTCCGCGACCTTCTTGTCTTCTTCGACGACTTCGTCGACGCCGTCGAAGAAGACTGACTCCAAGGCCGCCGCGTCGAGCACCGCCTCGGCGGCGCGCAGCGGGACCCCGGCACGCAGGCCGAGCGCGATCGCGTCACTCGGCCGCGCCGAGACGCGCAGCCCGCCGTCCAGCACCAGCTCGGCGTAGAAGATCCCGTCCGCCAGCGCCGTCACCTCGACCGAGCGCACCCCGCTGCCCAGCGCCTCGATGATGTTGCCCAGCAACTCGATCGTGCCCGGCCGCTCGCTCGGCTCGCCGGTGTGCGCCGTGAGCAGCGCCGACGCCTCGGCCTCGCCGATCGTGATCGCCAGCCACCGGCGTTCGCCCGCGCTTTCGCGCAGCAGCAACACCGGCGCCGCCATCGGCGGCAGTACGGCCAGCCCGCGGACATCCACCGGCACCATGTCGATCACCGCTTCCCCACTCCGGAAACGTCTCGAGTACCCACTGCCGCCGAAAGCAATCCTCGGGTCACGCGGTCCGCAGCCAGGCCGTCACGTCGACCTCTTTCGCCAGCACCCTGACCGGCGTGAAGCGGCCGGGGTCGACCTCGCGATAGCCGTGCCTGACCACGCCCTGGTAGATCAAGTCGGACACGACGAGCACGACATCGGCGTCGTCGTCCGCGCGCAGCCGTTGATAAACGGGCTCACCGTTGACAAGCCGGCAGGCGAGGTTGACATCGGCGCCGACCCAGCCCGCCGCGTCACGCAGCACCTCCCCCGCGTGCAGTGAGACACGCAGGCGGATCCTGGCCGTCGTACCTGCCGACGCGTTGTACGCGCGTACGGCGGCGGTCAGCCTCGGGAGCACCGGGTCGAGCAGGTCCAGCTTCGAGACACGGGCGGGCACGAGCACGATCATCCCGTCCCCTCGGTCCTCGACCGCCAAGCGGAACCAGGCGACCCCGGCCGCACGGAACGCGGCACGGACGGAAGCGCCGAGTACCGCGCGCAAATTCAACTGCATGCGGTTGTCGAGCCTGCCGAAACCGGAAACATCGATCACGAGAATCGACCGATGCTGCGGTACTCCGCGTTTGAGCGTCCGCTTACCGAATAACAGGGTGGTGTGCATCATGCTCCTCCTCATGTGCGCTCCATCCGGGCATCGAAAGCCTGACGTGGCAGGCGGTCAACAAGCGGTCAGCGGCGGCGAGGTTTGTGACAAATGCGTGTCAGAGGGGGTGAACACGGTGGGCAGCGGCTGCCGGAAATGCCAAAATCACCGAAAGCGAGCTTGCGCTTCAGCAAATCCCGGGGAGGGGGCGTGCTGGTCAGGTGGAAATCGCGTTCGGAATTCTCGGTCGGACCAGGATGCAGGTGCACGGGCAGCTGACCGTGCAGTGGGGACGCCCCAAGGAACGAGAGATCCTCGCCGCGCTGCTCGTCCAGCCGAACCGCCGGGTCAGCGTGGAGATGCTGGCCGAGTGGGTGTGGGCCGACCCCGCACAGGAACCGCACAATCCGGCGTCGACGTTCCGCACGCACACCGGCCGGATCCGCTCCGCGCTGCGCGACGCCGGGCTTCCCGGCGAGCTGCGCACCGTCGACGGCTCGTACCTGCTGGCGGTCGACCGCGGCGCGATCGACTATTTCGCGTTCACCGAACTGGTCGGCAAAGCCCGGAACCACAGCACGGGTGGCGAGCATCTCGCCGCGCTGGAGGTGATCACCGCCGCGATCGGCCTGTGGACCGAGCAGCCGCTGGCCGACCTGCGCTCCGAGCGCGCGGAGAACTGGCGGCAGCGCGCCATCCGCGACCAGTGGTTGCCCGCGAACCAGGTGCTGGTCGGCGAACTCGTCGCGCTCGGCAGGTTCGACGAGGCGCTCGACCGCCTCGATGACCTGCACGACGAGCATGGCACCGATACCGGCCTGGCGAAGCGACGTCTCGAAATCCTCTACGCGCTGGATCGCCCACTCGACGCGCAAGGCCACTTTTTGGCCGTGTACAAGGATCTCAAGGCCAACGGCGACCACGCCGCGGCCGACGAGCTCCGCCGCGCGCACGACGGCATGGTGCCCACGGCCAAGGTCACGGTCAACCGGAGACCACGCCGGGCACTGCTGCCCACCGATCCCGGCGATTTCGTCGGCCGCGCCGAGTTGAAGTCGGCGCTGGACGGCCTCGCGCGCACCGCGGACGGCAAGCTGCGGCCCGGCTTGATCATCCTCGACGGCCTGGCGGGCATCGGGAAGACGTCGCTGGCCGTGCACTGGGCGCACCGGCAACTCGGCACACTCGCCGACAACGTGATCTACCTGGACATGCACGGCTTCGAAGGCGGCAAACGCCGCGAAGCCGCCGACGTCGTCGACGAACTGCTGCAGTTCTTCGACGTGCCCGCCGACCGCCTCACCGACGCCGGGCGACGCGCGGCCAAGGTCCGCGAAATCCTCGACGGCACAAGGACCTTGCTCGTGCTGGACAACGTCGCGGACTCGGATCACCTGCGGCCGTTACTGCTGACGGTGTCCCGGTGCCTGCTGCTGGTGACCAGCCGTCATCGCCTGACCGTGCTGGCGACCAGGCACGGCGGCAGGCATTGTTCGGTGCCGTTGCTGGATTCCGCGCTGAGCGTCGAATTCCTCACGCGGCGCGTCGGCGGCCGGGCGGCGGGCAAGCACCAGGCCATCGACCGGCTCGCCGCGCTCTGCGCCGGTCTCCCGCTCGCCTTGCAGCTCGTCGTGCACCACATCGACGCGCGCCCGGACGCGGGGCTGACCCAGTTCGCCGACGAGTTCGCCGATCAGGGCAGGCTGCTCGACATCGGCGACGACGGCGACGATCCGCACGCGAATCTGCGGGCGGCGTTGTCGGTCACCTACAACGCGCTGCGCGAGCAAGCCCGGATCCTGTTCCGTGCGCTGGGTTTGTCACCGGCACCCGAGATCAGCCTGCACGCCGCGACCGCGTTGCTCGGCGAGCCGGTGCGGGAAACCCAGCGGCTCATCGACGTACTGGTCAGCACGCATCTGCTGACACCGACCGGCGCACCCGATCGCTATCGGATGCACGACCTGGTCAGGGCGTTCGCCCGCGAACTCCCGACGGACGGCTCGGCCGCCGAACTACGGCTGCTGTCGTTCTATCTGCACACGAGCTATCACGCCGACCGGATGCTGTTTCCCTTCCGTACTCCCGTTCCGATGCTCGAACGCGAACCAGGGGTTCCCGTTTTCGGCTTCACGACGGAACAAGACGCGGCGGCCTGGCTGCTTCGCGAACGCCGCATGTTCACCGCGCTCGTCCCGTGGGCGGCGCAGCGCGGGCACAACGCGTACGCGTGGCGGATTCCCCATAACCTCTACGGAGTTTTCCGGCGCCATGGTCATTACCAGCAGCTCGCGACGCTGTACGAAGTCGCCGTGTCCGCCGCTCAGGCTTGCGGGGACCTGGAGCCGGAAGGCGCCACCCGTAACGACCTCAGCCTGATCTACCGCGCGCTGGGCGACTGGCCCCGATTCCTTCAGGAGTGCCATCTCGCGGCCGCGATCGCCAGGCGTACCGGCAGCGTCGTGGGTATCCCGATCTCACTGTTCCACCTGGCCGGGCACAAAGTCCATTTAGGAGAGTTGCACGACGCGGTCGAGGTGTACCACAAAGCGTTGGCACAGGTGGTCAGCACCGGCGCGACCGGCCTGCAGGCCTCGATACTCCACGAGCTGGCCAAGACCCGCCGACTGCTCGGCGAGCACGGCACGGCCGTCGAACTCTTCGAGCGCGCACTCCGGCTGAGGCGAGCGGCAGGCAATCGCCATGGCCAGGCGGACACCCTCACCGAACTCGCGGCCACCCTCCACGAGGAAAACCTTTTGGCGACCGCGCGCATTCACGCCGATGAGGCATTAGCGATCGCGCAGCGCCTCAATGACATTGAGATCGCGCCGCGCGCTTGCGGTGTTTTGGCCGCTATTCATTATGATTTGGAGAACCTCCGTATCGCGGCCGGTTACGCGCGGCAAGCGGTGCGGCTCGCGGCGATGAGCCACAATTCCCAGGCCGAGGCGGACGGTTTACGCACGCTCGGACAGGCCTTGTTCGACCTGGGCCGCTATGACGCCGCCGAAGAGGGCTGGCGACAGGCCGAGTCGATCTACACGGACCTCGGCGACCGCTCTCACCTGCGGTTGGTCCAGGCCAATTTGACAACGCTGGCGGCTGTCGATCGCGTGCCGGACCCGCGAACCCCGCCCCCTGAAACGAATTACTCTCAGGTTCGCTAAGCGTTTAACTCACTCACACGAGGAAAGCGCGGGCTTCTCTCTACTCTTAGTCATGCCGATGTCACGCGATTCGCCGCGTCGTGAAGGCGCGCGCCCACTTTGGGAGTACGGCGAATGGGGGTCCTGTGACAGCGGCACGAACTGATCATCTACTGTGCACCGCACGCGGCCTCCGCAACCCGAGAGGCGCGAAGGGCACGCCCCACCTCAATTGATCAACTCAAGAGAAAGTGAAACACTCTTGACGCAAGGAACAAGGGCCATCGGCCTTGCTGTGCTGCTGCTGACGTTCGGCGCAGTGATCGGTTCCGCCAGCGCGCTGGCATCTCCCGCCCCAGAGCAGGCCAGCGTGGCCTACTGGAACCACGAAAGCTACTGGAACCACGAAGGAATCAAGAAGTAGTCCCCGCTGAAGTGGCCCCGCCGCCCGCACGGCGGCGGGGCCGTCAGATCAGCCTCCGAGGATGCAGAGCAGGTTGCACGCGGTCGCCGACGAACCGGCCGTCGTCACCGGCGTGCTGCCGACCGGTGTGTACGTCGCCGATGCCGTATTGGTCAACGGCAGCAGTACCACCAGGACAGACGATGAGCAGTAGACCTGTTTCGCCGCCCCCGGTGCGAGCGAGAACGTGCCCGCCGCCGTGGCACAGGACGGTTGCGCCGAGTCGTTGACCTTGGCGGCCGTGATGCCGATCGGGCCCGCGTTGGTCACCGTGATCCGCCAGTACGGGTGAGCCAGCAGCAGCCCGAGAATCCCGACCGGCGCCTGTTTCACCCATGGTCCCGCGCCGCCTGGCCCACAGTCCGCGGCATGGTGCGACGCGCAGATCTCCTTGTTCACCGTCACGTTCGGCAGGCAGGCCGCGCCGGGCTTGACCCCGAAGCTGACCGTATTGGACGTGATCGCGCCGCTCGCGTCACTGCCGGTGGCGCCGTTGGTCACGCCGGTGGCCGTGCAGGCCGCCGCGACCGTGGTCTGGAAGCAGACCTGGGGCGCGTCGCCGCGATAGGTCACCGTCACCGACGGATGGTTCGTCGGCGTGAAGTCACTGCCGTTGTTCAGCACCAGTGACACGGCGATCGAGATCGACGGATGCGCGGCATATGAGATCCCGGACAGATCGATGGTGCCGTCCGGCGCGATGGCCGGGGTGGCGACCGTTCCGCCCGCGTCGGTGACCGTGACCGTCGACGCCGCCAGGTTCACGTTGGCGAGGTTGATGTTCTCCAGCTTGGCGTTCTGGTAACCCTGCACGTGACCAGTGCCGCCATCGCAGTAGAACGCGGACGGGTTCAGATCGATCGTCACGCCACTGTGGATACACGGCGACGCGCCGGTCATCGGGTCCTCGGAGAACAGCACGCCCGCGTCGCCGAGACCGATCAGGCATTTGGTGGTCGAGTCGTAGGCGTAGCCGTAGTCGCGCGTCGAGCCGCCGTTGACACCCGGATGTGCCGCGGGCGAGGGGAATCCGGCGCACGCGGCCGCCGTCGTCCAGTCGTGGCAACTGGTCGAGCCCAGTGTGCCGCCCCAGGAACCGAAGTAGCTGCGGACATGCCCGTCGGCCGTGGTGACGGTCTCCGGGTTGAAGACGAGCTCACCGGCGGGCAGCGAGGAGAACACCGACGGCGGCGTCAGCGGTGTGCCGTCCAGTGCGTAGCAGAAGCCGGTCGGCGCGGCGCCGACCGCCGTTCCGCAGGCGCCGACGGCGTTTCCTGTTGTGTTGTAAGCGGTGTACGCGCTGTAGGAGATGTAGCCTGGCGCGGGCCCGATGGGCCTGGGCGCGGCCCATGACGTGCAGGCCGTCGTCGTGGCCGTGTCGAAGCAGCCGAGCACCGGCGTCTGCCCACCTGGCGATGAAGAGACGAAGACCTTGTCGTTCACCACGGTCAGCGAGCCGACGTAGTTGGCGCTGCCCTGGCCGTTGCCCGGCGCGACGGCGGCGTAGGGCTGACCGGCGCACGGGGCGCGGCTCGTCATCGTCAAGCACAGCACCTGCCCGGTGCTGCCGACACCGTAGATGTTGCCGCCGGAAGCGACGAGCCCGCCGATGTTGGTGACGGCGTTGGTCGCCAGCGGGAAGAAGCCGCAGTTCTCCCGCTGTTCCAGGTCCAGGCAGCCGACACCGGTGCCCGAGGCGGTGGTTCCGCCGTAGTAGACCACGCCCGGCCGCACGGGATCGTGGACATACTGCTCGATGAACGCGCTCGCGATGTCACCGGTATTGCCGGAGCCGAACGGGCCCGGCGTGGTGTTCAGCGGTTTCGGCCATGGTCCGCCCGCACAGAGCCCGCCTGCCGACAGGTCGACACAGACCAGTTTCGCCGCGGCGGCGCCGGCGTGGTGGAAGATGTTCCACGACTCGACCGAGCCCGAAGCCGTGCGATGCAGGATCGGGGTGTAGCCGTCGCCGCCGGTCGCGGTCGAGGCCGCCTGCACCGGCGGAAGCAGGTTGCCGGTGAGCGTCGTGCCGCCCGGTCGTGCGTTCTGGTTGGTGGCACGCACCGAAACCGTGGCCGCGCCGGGGTCGTTCGGCTGAAAGAGCGTCCCGTCCTGCGACCACGCCGGGGTCCAGCCCGGCGGCACCTTCAGCGAGCCCGGCACATAGGTCTGCGCCGATCCGGCACCGGTGATCGGGTCCGTGATGGTCGTCGGCCCGCCCTCGGTGTTCGCGTAGTCGAGCACCCAGTTGAGCGTGTCGCCGTGCTCAACCGGATTCGCGCCGGGATGGGTCAGGTTCTGCGCGCTCTTGGTGAGCTCCGAAGGCGCGGCCGCGCCCACGTCCGGTGCCGTGACGATCATCGCGGCGAGCAGCACTCCCACCGCGGGTACCGCAGATTTCCGCAGGCCGAATCGCCTGGATCTTCGTGTCATTTCCGCCCCTTGCAGCATTGATCGGGTATCACCCTGCCAAGTGCAAGCGGCAGCCTAAGATCCGGAAGTCGCCGTCAACAACGGCATTCACTGAAATGCCACAGCGGACCATCCGGTTGGCGCAGAGCATTTCCCTGGTTTGTTTTTCACCATTTTTCAAAGTACTGAGCACGCGCGGGCAAAGTAGCTTGACCGCGTATCGGGCTGGGACGAGGCGGCGCTCGCCCCTACTGCTCGAGCTTGACGAGGATGTCGGCCAACGCAGTGGGTTCGCGGAAGAAACCGGTGTGACTACTGGGAATCGAGTGGACGGCGAAGGGATTGGCGGGGGTGAGCGCGTCGGCTTCGGTTATGTAGAGGTCTTGCGCCGCGAGGGGCATCGCGCGGTCGAGCGTCGTGCGGACGAAGGTATGGGGAATGGTGCCCCAGGTGGCTTTGTCGACGCGGTGATCCCAGGCCGGGTCGGCCTGCCAGAAGATCTCGTCCGGCTGGCTGTAGGCGATGAAGCCGAGGTACTGCTGCGGCGTGAGCTCGGCGCACACCGCGGCGCGGAGGCGTTCGAGGGTCGCCTTGTCGGCGCCACGCCAATTCAGGCGGATGAAGCCCAACTCGGCCGGGTTGCCGACCGTGATCGGCAAGACCGCGGGAAGAAGCTCACTCGACGCCCACGAAGGGCCCGCCGGATATTCGGCCGCGGCGCTGCGGACCGGGCATTGGGCGGCGATGTACACGAGGTGGGACACCAGGTCAGGGACCGCGTTGGCGACCGCCGTGATGACGAGGCCACCGAAACTGTGTGCCGCCAAGATGACCGGCCCGTGCTCGTGGACGCGGCGGACCACGTCGATCACGTGACCGATCGTCTGCCCGGCCGTCACATCCGCCAGCGCCGACGGTTCGGTCGCGAAGGTTTCGAGGTCTTGGTCGTGGTAGGCCTGGCTGAAACCCGCGCCCCGGCCGGGAAGGTCGACCGCGATCGTCCGGTGGCCGCGCAGGGTCAGTTCCTGCTGGACCGTCGACCAGGCGCGGGCGCTGCTGCCGGATCCGTGAACGAAAACGTAAGTGGGATTCATGGGGCCGATTATGAGCAGCGATCACCGAACCAACGCAAGGAATCGCACTTTAGGGCCGATAAATCCACCCTCAAAGGAATGGTAGTCAATTAATTCGAAGAGGACGAAGGAAGACCTGCCATGGCCTCAAAGCGATTATACACCAACGACTTTCACCAGGAAAGCTCGCATGGACCAGGGCCCGCTCCGGGGTCGTGAGTGGTATGGCCGGGGGGTGAAAACCCCAAAACAAACACACCCCCCCCCCGCGGCAAAACGA
>NZ_JBHWEB010000146.1:0-11728 GCF_042734395.1 Amycolatopsis sp. NPDC059657
CAAAAACGGCATCAACACACTCACCGCACTCCGCGACGCCCTCACCGGAAACCCCTGGCTACCAACACACCCAGCAACCACCTGACTAGTTACGCCGACGGTTCTAACCGTCGGCAACACTCACGACTCTCTTACTGGCGGAAGCGCCAGGTCTTGCTGTCGAACGCGATGCAGATGCTCGGCGACATGACGATCACGCGCAGCGTCCCGTCACGCTCGTCGAAGTCGATGCCCTCGACCTCGAAGTTGCCACCGCAGCCGCTCTGCAGCGGGAGCTGGCCGAGCGAGGTCACGTGACCGGTCACGTCGGACCCGTTGAGCGAAGCGGACAAGTCGACTTGGAGCAGCGGCTTGGTGACGCCGAAGAGCGTGCCGCCAGGGTCGTCGGAAGCGCAGAGCAGCCGGGTGGCGGTCTGGAAGTCGCAGCCCTGGATGTCGCGGACCTGGCGGTCGAGCCGGATCGCCGAGGCGTACGGCAGGTTCGCGGCCGGGTTGGTGAAGCGGATGCCGGGCATCGGGTGCACGAGGAGGCGGTCCATCGTGCCCCACTCGCCGGCGACCATCCACTGGCCGTCCGGCGAGGCGGCGGCGAACGAGTTGTTGTTGGCTTCCCAGGATTCCAAGGCGTGCTTGTAGTTGGCCCAGCTGCCGTCCGGGGCCTGCACGCGGAAGAGCTTGGCGCCGCGGTCGTCGCGCTGGTACGGCTCGACGTAGTAGCCCTTGGCGGTGCCGGGGTCGCCGACGTGGTTCCAGCCCTGCGAGTTCAGGTCGGCCGGGATGGTGCCGATCCCGGTGTAGCGGATCGTCGTCCCCGACGGACGGACGATGGTGGCCAGGCCCTGGCTCTCGTCGAGCGGCCTCGCCCGGTCCGAACCGATGGTCGTCCAGCCGGTGACGGCTTCGGCGAGCGCGGGCGACATCGTTGTCAGGAGTACGGCGAGCGCGGCGACAAGGGCGGTTTTTCGCATGGAGGACTCCGTCCCGAAGGAAAATGGCGCCCTAGTGGTACCAGTCCCGTCCGGAACGGACAGCCCCCATGTGAATGATTTTCACCTTAACGACGGGTTTCCGACAGGTGGTCTGTCAGTCGCCCCTCTTGAGCCCGTCATAGATCTTCTTGCAGGCCGGGCAGACCGGGGACCCCGGCTTCGCCGACTTCGTCACCGGGAAGACCTCGCCGCAGAGCGCCACCACGTGCGTGCCCATGACCGCGCTTTCGGCGATCTTGTTCTTGCGCACGTAGTGGAACATCTTCGGGGTGTCGTCGTCGGTGCTGTCGGTGCCCTCGGGGCGGGTGTCCTGCTTCGGCAGAGTTTGGGTGCTCACGCTTCCATGATAAGACCCGTGTGGACGGCCCCGACCTGGCAGGATCTCCCCCATGTTCCAGAAGGTGCTCGCGAGCTTCGGCTCCGGCGGCGCGCGCATCGACGCCCGCCTCCTCGACCGTTCCGTCGTACCGGGCAGGCCGCTGCGCGGTGAGGTCGTGCTGATCGGCGGTGACGTCGACCAGGAGATCAACGCGCTCTCGGTCACGCTGATCGCCCGCGTCGAGGTGCCGGGCGAGCGCCCGTCGATCACGGACCTGACCTTCGGCAGCCAGCAGCTGTCGGGCCGCGAGCAGGTCGCGCCCGGCCAGCAGGTGCGCGTGCCGTTCGAGATCCAGCTGCCCTGGGAGACGCCCATTTCCAGCGTCTTCGGGAAGCCGCTCGCCGGCATCGCCGTCGGCTTGCAGACCCAGCTCGACGTGGCGAACTCCGTCGCCGACCCGCAGGACGTCGACGCCGCGGCCATCGAGCCGCTCCCCGCGCAGAAGCGGATACTGGACGCGCTGAGCCGGATCGGCTTCACCTTCCGCGGCGCCGCGCTGGAGCAGGGTCGCATCAACGGCGCCCGCCAGCAGCTGCCGTTCTTCCAGGAGATCCGCTTCACGCCATCGCCGCGTTTCGCGCCGGTGTTCGACGGGCTCGCGGTGACGTTCCTGTCGACCGCGGACGAGACGCAGGTGGTGCTCGAGGTGACCAAGCGCGTCCGGGTGAGCAAGTCGGGCGGCTTCGGCGGGCGCGGCCAGGAGTTCCTGGGCATGTTCAAGGTCGCGCACGCGAACATCGACGGCGTGAAGTGGGAGGCCCAGCTCGAAGGCTGGCTCCACGAGGTGGCCAAGCCCCGCGGCATCTTCGACTGAGCCGGTGACCATGAGCGTGCGAAGCCGATGGATCGAGGCCGTCGAACGGCTGGGCGGCGATGGCGACACGGCCGGGAAAGCCGTGCGGGACCTCGAAACCCGCTACAACGAGCCGCATCGGCGCTATCACGACCTCGCGCACGCCCACTCCGTCGCGAGGCATGCCGATGAACTCGCGCAGGCACTCTCCACAGAGGACAGGGCGCTCATCGTGCTCGCGGCCTGCGCGCACGATGTGATCTATGACGCCAAGCCGGGCGATGACGAGCGCCGCAGCGCCGAGTGGGCCCGCGACTGGCTCACCAGGGCGGGTCTCGCCGCCAGCCACATCGACAGGGTCTCGCAGCTCATCCTCACCACGCTCAGTCACGACGCGGCTCCGGAAGACGTGCTCGCCACCGCGCTGCTCGACGCGGACCTGGCCACTCTCGGCGCCTCCGAAGACGTCTACGACCAGTACGCGCGCAACGTCCGCGAGGAGTTCAAGTACGTCGACGACGAGGCCTGGACCAGCGGGCGAGCCGCCGTTCTGGAGAAGCTGCTCGCCAAGGACCCGCTGTTCCGGAGCCCGGCCGCGCGGCTCCGCTGGGAAGCCTCGGCGCGGGCCAACCTGACACGAGAGCTGACCCGATGGCGACAGCCCGCGACCGATCTCGGATGATGTCCCCTCGTGGCTAGCAAACCTCCCCAGCTGATTCTCACCGACGAGGTGGCCGGCGCGCTGCAGGACGGCAACCCCGTCGTCGCGCTGGAGAGCACGATCCTCTCCCATGGCCTGCCGCCAGGCCGCAACCTCGACGTCGCGCGCCGCCTGGAGCGGCTCGTGCGCGACGCGGGCGCGGTCCCGGCGACCATCGCGGTGCTCGATGGTGTTCCCCGCATCGGACTGTCGGACGCCGAACTCGAGCGTGTCTGCGCGCCGGGAGAGGATCTCGACAAGCTGTCGCTGCGTGACCTCGGCCCCGCTGTCGGGCTCGGCCGGTCCGGTGCGACGACCGTGGCCAGCACCGCCTCGCTCGCGGCGGCCGCCGGGATCGGCGTGTTCGCCACCGGCGGGCTCGGCGGGGTGCACCTCAACGCGGCGCAGACCTGGGACATCTCCGCCGACCTCGGCGTGCTGGCCTCGGCCGGAGTCGTGGTGGTCGCGTCCGGGGTCAAGTCGGTGCTGGACATCCCGGCCACGCTCGAGGTGCTGGAGACCAACTCGGTGCCGGTGCTCGGCTACCGGACCGACCACTTCCCTGCCTTCTACCGCCGCTCGTCCGGGCACGATGTCCCGTGGCGGGTCGACGACCCGGCGCAGGCGGCCGCGGTGATCGCCGCGCACCGGACGTTCGCTTCATCGGGCGTGCTGCTCACCAACCCGATCCCCGAAGAGTCCGAAATGGACTTGGCGCTGCACGACCGGCTGCTGGCCGAGGGCCTGGAACTGTTGCGGGTCAACAACATTCACGGCCAGGACGTCACGCCGACGCTGCTGGAGCACTTCCACACCGCCAGCGGCGGGGTGAGCATCGACGCCAACGAGGCACTCGTGCTGTCCAACGCCCAGCTGGCCGCCGAGGTGGCGGTGGCGCTGTCATGAGCGTCATCGTGGTCGGCGACGCAGGCCTGGACGTGGTCGCGCGGCCGCACGGGCCGATCCCGCACGGCGGCGACGTCCGCGCGCGCATCGAGTTCACCGGCGGCGGATCGGGCGCGAACACCGCGCTGTGGCTGCGCGCGTACGGCGCCGACCCGACGCTGATCGCCCGCATCGGCGACGACCCCGGCGGCAGGCTCATCCGCGCCGAACTCGAAGCCGCGGGCGTGCGGTGCGCGTTCACCGTCGACCCCGACGCCGCCACCTGCTGTGTGGTCTGCCTCGTCGACGGCGACGGCCAGCGCAGCATGCTCGCCGACCGCGGCGCCAACGCCCGCTTCGAGCCAGCCGACATCGACCCCGCCGTGCTCGCCGGAGCCCGCCACCTGCACCTGTCCGGATACGTGCTGCTCGACCCGTCGTCACGGCCCGCCGGGCTCGCCGCGCTCGCCGCCGCGAAGGAGGCGGGGCTGACCACGTCGGTCGACCCGCAGGCGGCGGCGCACCTCACGAAGGACCCCGCCGGTTTCCTCGACGACGTGCGCGGCATCGACCTGCTCATGCCGAACACCGAGGAACTGGTGGCACTGACCGGATCCGCCGATCCGGCCGCGGCGCGCGAGCTTCTCGGGGTCGCCCGCGCCGTCGTGGTGACCGCCGGGCTCCAGGGCGCGAGCTGGGTCGACGGCGACGGCATCACGTCGGTCCCCTCGGAGCCGGCCGAATGCATCGACTCGACGGGCGCCGGCGACGCGTTCGACGCCGGTGTGCTCGGAGCGTGGCTCGCCGGTGCGTCCACTGTGGACATTCTGCGCGCCGGGGTGAAACTCGGCGCGAAGGCGGTCGGCCAGGTCGGCCCCCAGCCCTAGCCATACCCCGAAAGCGTCGTTCGGTCCCTGCCAGATCCCCAATGCGTCCTTCGGTCCCCAGCAGGTACCGAAAGACGCATTGGGGTCACCCCAGGGGCCCAATGCGTCTTTCGGGTTTTTTCAGGAGCCTTCGATGATCTGGTGGGTGCCGGACTCGATCTTGGTCTTGTCGGGCGTGTAGCGGTTGACCTTTTCCTTCTTGCGGGCGGGGCCGTCGTTGGCGATGAGCACCGCCATCCAGGGCAGTGGCACGGAGATCGCGACAAGGGTCAGCGCGAGCCACCAGGTCTGGTAGAAGACCCCGGCCAAGATCAGGCACGGGAAACGCATGCCCATCATGATCATGTACTTGCGTTTGCGGGCGGCCAGCTGGTCGTTGTACGACGGGGCCGCCGCGGTGATCAGCACCGGCTCCTGGCCGTCGGCGGGTCTGGTCACGACACCACCTCCCATGGACTCATCCTCCCACTAGAAGAACTCAAGCGACACCCAGGTGACCGAGCGCACCGACGACCAGTGTCTCGATCCCGGTTCGCAGCGTCGGATGCAGCACCGGCGCGAACAGCGGCGAGTGGTTCGACGGGATGTCCTGTTCGAACCGGCCGGCGCCGATCGCGGCGAGCACGGTGTCCGGGTCCGCTCCGCCGACCAGCCAGAACACCGACGGGACGCCTGCCGCGCGGCCGAATTCGCTGAAGTCCTCGCTACCGGTGACCAGTGGCGCCTCCATCGTCCGGTCGGCGCCGAAGTGCCCGCGGAAGAGCTCGGTGAGCTTCGCGGTCGCCGCGTCGTCGTTGGCGGTGACGGGGAAACTGCCGATGCGCTCGATGTCCGGCGGCTTCGGCACGCCCGCGGTCGCGGCCTCGCCGTTGACGATCCGCTCGACGGCCGCGAGCACCTTGGCGCGCACGGCCTCGTCGAAGCTGCGGACGTTGACCTCCAGCACCGCGTGGTCGGCGATGATGTTGTGCGCGGTGCCCGCGTGCAGCATGCCGACGGTCACCACGGCCGACTCGGTCGCGGAGATCTCCCGCGAGACGATCGTCTGCAGTTTCAGCACGATCGACGCCGCCAGCACGATCGGGTCGACGGTCGTCTCCGGCCGCGAACCGTGCCCGCCGCGCCCGTGCAGGGTGACGCGCAGCGCGTCGGTCGCGGCCATGATCACGCCGGGCCTGGTCAGCACCCAGCCCGCCGGTCCGGGCACGATGTGCTGTCCCAGCACGACATCCGGCTTACCGGCAGGCTCGAAGACGCCGTCGCGGATCATGCCGGTCGCGCCGTCGCCGACCTCTTCACCGGGCTGGAAGACCACCTGCAGCGTGCCGGACCAACGCGCCCGCCCGACGGCGAGCAGCCGCGCCGCGCCGGCGAGCCACGTGACGTGCATGTCGTGCCCGCAGGCGTGCATCACGCCGTCGACGGTGCTCGCGTAGTCGAGCCCGGTCTTCTCCTCGACCGGCAGCGCGTCCATGTCGGCGCGCAGCATGACGTTCGGCCCGTCGCCGTTGCGCAGCACGCCGAGCACGCCCGTGCCGGCGAGCCCGGTGCGCACCTCGAACCCGTCCGCCGCGAGCCGCTCGGCGACCAGGCCCGCCGTGCGCGTCTCGGTGAAGGCCAGCTCGGGATGCCGGTGCAGATCGAGGTAGAACGCTTCCAGGCCGGGCAAGGCGGCCTCGAGCGGGGCGAGCACGGGTGTCATGCCGTGATTCGACCACACCCTCAGGCGTGCACCCCGGCGTGCTCACCCTATGACAGCATTACCCGCTGTGAGCACTGATCTTCCTGTCTTCTCCGCCGACCTCTGCGACCGGCTGCGCGAGGCCTTCCTGCGCGCCGGCTATCACGCGGACGGGGTGATCGACACGCTCGGCGGCGCCGCCAACGCGGCCTTCGGGCGCGGTGAGCCCGAGCTCGCGCGCCGCGCCAGCCTCGACGCGGGCGATCTCGGCACGCTGATCAGGCTCTTCCTGCTCGGCGAGACCGAGTCCGAGGCCGACGTCAAGTCCGCTTTCGCGCCAGTGAGCATCGATGAAGCGGTCGGTGTCGGCCTGCTGCGCCTGACGAGCAACGGCGTGCGCGCCGGGCTGGACGTCCGGCCGCACGGCGACGACGAGGGCGGCGCCTGGTGGGTGTTCTCCGACCTCGACCCCGATCTGCTCGGGCACCCCGTGCCGGGCCATCACGTGCTCGGTGTCGGGCACGCCTCACTGAGCCTGGTCAGGGCGACCACCAGGCGGCCCGTCGGCACCCTGCTCGACCTGGGCACCGGCAACGGGGTCCAGGCGCTGCACGCGTCGCGGCACGCCCAGCGGATCACCGCGACCGACGTGTCCGCACGCGCGCTCGCGCTGGCCGAGGCGACCTTCCGGCTGAACCGGCTCGACGTCGAGCTGGTCAAGGGCGAGTGGTTCGCGCCGGTCGCGCGGCGCAAGTTCGACCAGATCGTCTGCAATCCGCCGTTCGTGGTCGGACCGCCGAGGGTCGACTACACCTACCGCGACTCCGGGCTCGCCGGTGACGACGCGAGCGCGCTGGTCGTGCGGCAGCTCCCGTCCTTCCTCAACGACGGCGGCGTCGGGCAGCTGCTGGCGTCCTGGCTGCACGTCGACGGCGAGGACTGGACCGATCGGGTGAGCCGCTGGCTGCCCGCCGAGACGGACGCCTGGTTCGTGCAGCGTGACGTGGCCGACCCCGGCCTGTACGTGGGCACCTGGCTGCGCGACGCGGGCATCGACCCGCGCTCCCCCGAAGGCCGCGCCAAGTCCGCCGACTGGCTCGATTGGTTCGACGCGAACAACGTGGACGGCGTCGGCTTCGGGTTCGTCACACTGCGCCGTTCGGGCGGCAAGACGCCGACGATCGTCGCCGAGGACCTCCGCCAGGCCTACGACGACCCGCTGGGCGCCGAGGCCGCGACCTGGCTCGACCGGGTCGACTGGTTGCGCGACAACGGCGACGCGCTGCTGGAGACCAGCTTCGAGGTGCCCAAGACGGTGCTGCTCGAGCGCGTCGACGAGCTCGGCGCCGAGGGCTGGCTGACCACCGTGCGCCGGCTGCACCGCACCGACGGCCCCGGCTGGCAGCACGAGGTCGACGAGCTCGCCGCGCGGCTGCTGGCGGGCTGCCAGGGCGCGCTGCCGCTGGAGGACCTGATCGAGCTTCTCGCCGCCGCACAAGGACTCTCCGCTGAGGAACTCTCAGCGAGCGCGGTGCCCGTGGTGCGCGAACTGGTCCGCCACGGCATGTTGCTGCCGGTCCGATGAGGGCGGTGGTGGCCAGGGTCACCGAAGCGAGCGTGACCGTGGAAGGAGAGGTGGTCGGCGCGATCACGGAGCCCGGTTTGTTGGTGCTGCTGGGAATCCACGTCGACGACCAGCCGGAACAGGCCGTGACCATGGCGCGGAAGCTGCACGAGTCCCGCATACTCCGCGACGAGGAATCCTGCGCCGACACCGGCGCGCCACTGCTCGTGGTCAGCCAGTTCACGCTCTATGGGGATACCCGGAAGGGCAGGCGTCCGTCGTGGACCAAGGCCGCCCGCCCCGAACCGGCGGAGAAGCTGGTGGACGCGGTGGTCAGTGAATTGCGCACGCGCGGCGCACGGGTGGAAACCGGACGTTTCGGTGCCATGATGGAGGTACGGAGCCTCAACGACGGTCCGTTCACCGTTCTCATAGAGGTTTAGACCATAAAGATATTCGCATCCGATCACGGTTTCTCAGTCAAATCTCAGGTTTCGCTCTCAGCAAAAGCTCAGGTTTGATCGAGCAACCGGGGAGAGGGTGAGCCCGTCTCTTTTATTGACGGGCTCGGGAACGAAATGGCAACCCGAGGCGTTGAGCACAGTGTCCGGCCAGCGAGCCGGACTCCCGCCGCCTGGGTTTCCACAGGGCTCGGGCAGCGGGGAGAAGTGACGTAGTGCACCGCACCACGTTCAACCCGTGACCGGGGAGGCAGAAATGTCAGTCCAGACGCTCGAACGCGAAGCCAGGGGGATTCGCGAGCGCAAGATTCCTGCGCAGGAGTTCATCGACGAGCCGGTTGCCCCCGCCGCTCCGATCGATCCGTCCGACCTTGACGCGCCGAGCCCCGCCGCCGATCTGGTCCGTGTGTACCTCAATGGTATCGGAAAAACCGCACTGCTCACCGCGGCCGACGAAGTCGAGCTCGCGAAGCGCATCGAAGCCGGTGTTTTCGCCCAGCACGTGCTGGAGACCGAGGACAAGCTCACGCCGAAGCGCCGCTCCGAGATGAGCGCGCTGGTGCGCGACGGCCACGTCGCCAAGAACCACCTGCTGGAGGCCAACCTCCGCCTGGTGGTCTCGCTGGCGAAGCGCTACACCGGCCGGGGGATGCCGCTGCTGGACCTGATCCAGGAGGGGAACCTGGGCCTGATCCGCGCGGTGGAGAAGTTCGACTACTCCAAGGGGTTCAAGTTCTCGACCTACGCCACCTGGTGGATCCGCCAGGCCATCACCAGGGGGATGGCCGACCAGGGACGCACCATCCGGCTGCCGGTCCACCTCGTCGAGCAGGTGAACAAGCTCGCCCGCATCAAGCGTGACCTGCACCAGCAGCTCGGGCGCGACGCCACGCACGAAGAGCTGGCCGCCGAGTCCGGCATCCCGGCCGAGAAGATCTCCAGCCTGCTCGACCACGCGCGTGACCCGGTGTCGCTGGACATGCCGGTCGGCACAGAGGAGGACGCCCCGCTGGGCGACTTCATCGAGGACTCCGAGGCCACCGACGCGGAGAGCGCCGTGATCTCGGGACTGCTCCAGGACGACCTGCGCCGCGTGCTCGCGACGCTGGACGACCGCGAGCAGCACGTCATCAGGCTGCGTTATGGCCTCGACGACGGCCAGCCGCGCACGCTCGACCAGATCGGCAAGCACTTCGGGCTCTCCCGTGAGCGCGTCCGCCAGATCGAGCGCGAGGTCATGTCCAAGCTCCGCCAGGGCGAACGCGCGGACAGGCTGCGGGCCTACGCCAGCTGACGGAATGATCGTTGAGACGAATGGGGCTGTGCGTGGTTACGGCGCGCACAGCCCCGTCTTGTTTTCCGGCATGCTTGGGATTGCAAGGTGCATGCAAAGTGGTGATTCGTTTTCCGGCGTGTTCACGCAGTGGAATACACGTTCGGCGGCGTTGACTTATGACGT
Source organism: Amycolatopsis sp. NPDC059657 (assembly GCF_042734395.1). Classification (NCBI taxonomy): domain Bacteria; kingdom Bacillati; phylum Actinomycetota; class Actinomycetes; order Pseudonocardiales; family Pseudonocardiaceae; genus Amycolatopsis; species Amycolatopsis sp. NPDC059657. The sequence goes on from NZ_JBHWEB010000146.1 coordinate 9,799, forward strand.
GCGTCACGAGACCGTCTAGTCGGCACAGAACATCGGTCTTCGGCCAGCACGGTCAGTGAGCTTCGCGGTCGGGCGTTCGCGTCCGGGCCGCTTTCCCCGGAAGGTCGGGTCCGTCGGGGTGGGCCCGGCCTTCCGACATTTGCGGGCCAGGTATTTTCGAGGCACCGAATTTGCGCGCAAAGGAGCCCGCTTCCCGTGTCCTCCAAGCCCACCACGTTCCAGCACACCGAAGTCCTGCCGCTCGGCAAGGACAACCGCACCGAGTACCGGCTGGTCAGCCCGGACGGCGTCCGCGTCGTCGAAGCAGCGGGCCGCAAGTTCCTCGAAGTCGACCCCGAAGCGCTGACCCTGCTCGCGCGCACGGCCATCACCGACATCCAGCACCTGTTGCGCACGTCACACCTGGCGCAGCTGCGCGCGATCGTGGACGACCCGGAAGCGTCCGGAAACGACCGTTTCGTCGCAATGGACCTGCTGCGCAACGCGGCGATCTCGGCGGGCGGTGTGCTGCCGATGTGCCAGGACACCGGCACCGCGATCGTCATCGGCAAGCGCGGCGAAGGCGTGCTGACCGGCGGCGACGACGAACGCGCGCTGTCGAAGGGCATCTACGACGCCTACCAGGAGCTGAACCTGCGCTACTCGCAGATGGCGCCGGTGAACTTCTGGGACGAGAAGAACACCGGCACCAACCTGCCCGCGCAGATCGAGCTGTACCACAAGGACGGTCAAGCCGACCCCGCCTACGAATTCCTGTTCATGGCCAAGGGCGGCGGCAGCGCGAACAAGACTTTCCTTTACCAGGAAACGAAAGCCGTGCTGAACCCGAAGCGGCTCGCGAAGTTCCTCGACGAGAAGCTGCGCAGCCTCGGCACCGCGGCCTGCCCGCCGTACCACCTCGCGATCGTCGTCGGCGGCATGTCGGCGGAGTTCAACCTGAAGGTCGCGAAGCTCGCCTCGGCGCGCTACCTGGACGACCTGCCGACCGAGGGTTCCGCGCTGGGCCACGGTTTCCGCGACACCGACCTCGAGCAGCAGGTGCTGGAGATGACGCGTCAGTTCGGCATCGGCGCGCAGTTCGGCGGCAAGTACTTCTGCCATGACGTCCGCGTCATCCGCCTCCCCCGCCACGGCGCCTCGTGCCCGGTCGGCGTCGCCGTCTCGTGCTCGGCCGACCGCCAGGCGAAGGCGAAGATCACCGCCGACGGCGTGTTCCTGGAGCAGCTCGAGCGCGACCCCGCGCAGTTCCTGCCGGACGTGACCTCGGAGGACCTGTCGGACGAGGTCGTCTCGGTCGACCTGAACCAGCCGATGTCCGAGATCCGCGCGCAGCTCGCGGCCCTGCCGGTGAAGACGCGCCTGTCGCTGACGGGCCCGCTGGTCGTCGCCCGCGACATCGCGCACGCGAAGATCGCCGAGCGGCTCGACGCGGGCGAGGAGATGCCGCAGTACCTGCGCGACCACCCGGTCTACTACGCGGGCCCTGCCAAGACGCCCGAGGGCTACGCGTCGGGTTCGTTCGGACCGACGACCGCCGGCCGGATGGACTCCTACGTCGAGCAGTTCCAGGCGGCGGGCGGCTCGCTCGTCATGCTGGCCAAGGGAAACCGCTCGAAGAAGGTGACCTCGTCCTGCCGGCAGCACGGCGGGTTCTACCTGGGTTCGATCGGCGGCCCGGCCGCGCGGCTGGCGCAGGACTGCATCAAGAAGGTCGACGTGCTGGAGTACGCCGAGCTCGGCATGGAAGCCGTGTGGAAGATCGAGGTCGAGGACTTCCCCGCCTTCATCGTCATCGACGACAAGGGCAATGACTTCTTCGAAGCCACCTCGGAGCCGACGCTCCAGATCAGCTTCCGCTAAAGGGAGTCGTGGGGTGTTATGGCAGTTTAGAGAACGCCAAACACTCACAAAAACAAAAAACACACTGAAG
>NZ_JBHWEB010000146.1:11738-21885 GCF_042734395.1 Amycolatopsis sp. NPDC059657
CGAAATCGACTAAATGGGAATTCATTACTTCTATCCAACCTCGCAGCCTACGCTCAATATAAGCTGCCGATAATGGTAGTCGTGAGTGGTATGGCCGGTTAGAACCGGCCATACCACTCACGAGCCCTTAAGCGAAGCGTTGCTCCAGGCGGGCGAGAGTGCGTTCGATGCCCTCTTTGTTTTTGCGCGGGAACGGGCTCAAGCTGATGAGCAGCGGGGCCTTCGCGGTGGACCAGTCGAAGGTCTCGGTCACCTCGGTGCCGCCGTCGACAGGGCGGAGCTGCCAGCGCCAGCGGTGGCCGTTGAAGTGGCGCCACGCGATGAGGCGGTTCTCCTCGAATTCGACGACCGTGTTCTGGATTTTGTACGGCGCGCCCATTTTCATGTCCATGCCGAACTTCGCGCCGAGTTCGAGCCGCTCGGGGTTACCCGACCGCGCCGCCTGAACCGTTCCGGAACCGTCGAGTTCCGGATGTTTCGCCGGATCGGCGAGCAGCGCGAAGATCTGTTCCGGTGTGGTGGCGACCGTCTTGGTCACCGAGACCTGACGTTTTCCCATACCGGCAGTATGCCCGCATGCGACGCCGGGGCACTGTGACGGTCATCGCTTGCGCGGTGCCTCCTGGAGCACGACCGTCCGCTGGCCGAGCGGGGCGCTCAAGGTGGCCGTGACGACCGGGGTCCGGATGTCCATCGTGCACATCTGGTCGGTCTGCGCCTGCGTCTGCACCAGGTTGATCACCACGCGCTTGTCGTTCTGCTCTATCGGCGCCGCGCTGACATGGCCGCAGCCACCCTCTTGCGCACGGATGTTCAGCACGGTGCCGCCGTTGCTGACCGTCACCTCACGCGGGTAGTCCGCGGGCAGCTGGCTCGCGTCGATCTGCGCGGGCTGCAGGATCATGCTGTCCTCGGGCACCACCTGGGTCGGTTTGCCCGGTTTGACCGGCGGCGGCACCGGGAGATCCTTCGAGGAAGACGGCGGCGCCGAGGACGACGACGGTGGCGGGGCGAACGTCCCGTTGCCCGCGGCGGGCGAGACGGCGTTGTCCGCGGCCTGCCCGCACGCGGCCGTCGCGGCGAGGATCATCCCGATTCCGGCCATTTTCGCTAAGTACCTCATGGCACCAGGACGGTACGGGTCCGGCGCGGGGTTGCATCCGGGAGCCCGCATCACTTGGGCCGTTCCGCGGTCAGGACCAGCGTCCGCTGGCCCAGCGGCTTGTCGAGGGTGACCGTCAGCGTCACCTCGCGGATGTACATCGGGCACATCTCACCGGGGCGCGTGTCCAGCTTCACCAGCCGGACGGCGACGCGCTGCTCGGTCTGCTCGATGACGGTGGCGCGGAGCTTCTCGCAGCCGCCTTCCTCGGCCTTGATCAGCAGGTCGTTGCCCGCCGTTGTCACGTTCTTCGGATACTCCGGCGGCAACGCGGCCGCGTCGATCTGCGGTGTCGGTACCGGCCCGCTGACCGGGGCCGACGTGGTCGGCAGCGTCGGTCCCCCACCGGCGGCCGGTGGGACGGCTGTCATTTCATGGCCGGCACAGGCGGTCACCGCAACGAGGATCAGGCCCGTACCGATCAACTTCGTCATGTAGTGCCTCATACCCTCCGAGACGGAACGGACGCGCTCCGGGGTTGCACCAGCCCGACGATCACCAGCCCCAGCAGCGTGACCAGCAGTAACACCACCGTGCTCGCGGACGCGAGTAACACCTGCCCGCGATCGGTGAGCGCGAAGATGCTCGCCGGGAGCGTCCGCCAGTCGGGCGGGAACAGCATCATCGTCGCGCCGAGCTCGCCCATGGACATCGCGAGCGCGAGACTGGCCGAGGCCGCCATCGACGGCAGCAGCACCGGGATCCGCACCCGCAGCAGCACACGGGCCGGGCTCGCGCCGAGACTGGCCGCGGCCAGCGCGAGTTGCGGGTCGGCGCGGCGTACCGCCGCCGCCACCGTGCTGTACGAGAACGGCAGCAGGATCATCAAGTGTCCGATGAGGACGATCCACCTGGTCCCGTTGAGCAGCAACGGAGGCCTGCTGAACGCGACCAGCAGCGCGAGCCCGAGCACCACCGACGGGACCGCGATCGGCAGGTGGAACACGGGGTCCACCCAGCGCCGCAGCCACCGCGGCGCGTGCTCGGCGGCCAGTGCGGCCCAGGTGCCCAGCAGCACGGACACCGCCGAAGCGATCACGCCGGTCTGGACACTCACCGCCAGGCTCGCGAACGTCTCGCCCGACAACGCCTCCGTGTAGTGCACGCCGGTCAACGCGCTCGGCAGCACCTCGGTCCAGCGCCCGGCGAAGGACGCGAGCACGATCATCACCAGCGGCGCGAGGACGATCACGGTGAACACCAGGCCGAACACCGTCCACAGTAGAGCTTTGCTACGCGGATTCCACAGCAGCACGCCTGCCTCCCCAGTGATAGAGGGCGATCGAGAACACCACGTTGACCACCGCGAGCACGCACGCCTGCGGGAACTCGAAGGTGACGATCCCCTTGGTGTAGATGAGCATCGGCAGCGTCTGGACGTCCTTGGCGCCGATGAACAGCACGATGCCGAACTCGTTCATCGCCAGCAGCATCGTCAGGCAGGCGCCGGACACCAGCGACGGCCGCGCCTCGGGCAGGATCACCTGCCACAGCACCCGCCCCGGCTTGGCGCCGAGGCTCGCGGCCACCTCCGGCTGCGCGGCCGGGACCTGGCTGAACGCGGCGAGCGCGGGCCGCATCACGAACGGTGTGTAGAAGGTGATCTCGGCGAGCAGCACACCCCATTGCGAATACAGGAAGCCACCGGTGCCGAGCAGCCCCGCGCTGCCGTAGAGGAACGTGAACGCCAAGGCGATCAGGAACGAAGGGAACGCGAGCACGGTGTCGACCACTTTGGACAGTGCGCGCGCACCGGGGAACGGGACGAACGCGATGACCAGCGCCAGGAACGTGCCGAGCAGCACGCACCCGGCGGTCGCGCCCAGCGCGATCACGATCGTGCGCCAGGCGGCGTTGCGGAACTCCGCCGAGCCGAGCATGTCGGCCCAAGCCGACAGGCCGAAGCCCGCGTCGGTGGAGAGCGACTGCCAGACGATGAGCGCGAGCGGGTAGCAGAAGAACCCGAGCAGCACGATCAGCGGCGGCAGCAGCCAGCGGATGCTCACCCCGTACCTCCGACGGCGACGAGCGGGCACCCGTCCGGAATGGACACTCCGACCGTCTCGCCGACGGACGGCAGCCCGTCGACACTCGGCACCTCGGCGCGGACCGGGCACGGCTCGCCGCCGAGTTCGAGATCGAGGTCCAGCCGGAATCCGCTGCCACGCCACTGCACGCCACGCAGGCGGGCGGTGTACGCCCCGACGCCCGCGTGCACGCCGACCCGGTGCGGCCGCACGCCGAGCGCGACCGCCTGCCCGGCGCCGAACTCCCCCAGCGCGGTGAGCTCACGGCCGCCCAAGCGCACGGTGCCCGCCCGGATCACCTCGACCGGGATCAGGTTGGAGGCGCCTAGGAAAGCAGCGGTGAACTCAGTCGTCGGCCGGTGGTAGAGCTGGTCGCTCGGACCGGTTTCGACGAGCCGCGAGTCACGCATGACGGCGATCCGGTCGGCCAGCGCGAGCGCCTCGCTCTGATCGTGGGTGACGTAGACCAGTGTGGTGTCCGGCAGTTCGGCACGCAGCCGTAGCAACTCGGCGACCATGTCTTCGCGCAGTGTCGCGTCCAAAGCGGACAGTGGCTCGTCGAGCAGCAGCACATCGGGCCGGATGGCGAGCGCACGCGCGATGGCCACGCGCTGCTGCTGGCCGCCGGAAAGCTCACGCGGAAACCGCCTTGCGTAGCCTGCCATGCCGACGAGCGCGAGCACTTCGGACACTCGCGCGGCGATCTCCGCGCGAGGTGTCTTTCGCGCCTTGAGTCCGAACGCGACGTTGTCCTCGACCCGCATGTGCGGGAACAACGCGTAGCTCTGCACGACGACCCCGAGCCCGCGCAGATGCGGCGGCACGTCCGTGACGTCGCGGCCGTCCAGCAGCACCCGCCCGGCGCTCGGCCGGACGAACCCGGCGAGCGCCTTGAGCGCGGTCGACTTGCCGGAGCCGGACGGCCCGAGCAGGGCGAGCGTCTCGCCGCGTGCCACCGACAGGTCGAGCGGCGCCAGCGCGCACGTCTGTCCGTAGTGGACGGAGACGCCGCGGAACTCGACCGCGGCCGTCATCGCCCGACGGCCTTCTTGTACGCGTCGAGGTCGGTGTCGAGCTTGGCGAGCACCTTGTCCCAGTCCGGCTGCCAGATCTCGACACCCTGGAGCACGGCCTTGATCTTGTCGGCCTTGGGCCCGCTCACCGGGGTCTCGGCCTTCGCGGGCAGACCGTAGGCGTCGACCGCCTTGGCCTGGACGTCGGCGGAGAACAGGAAGCCGAGCAGCTTCTTGGCGTTGTCGGCGTGCGGGGCGTTCTTGACCAGCCCGGCGTAGTACGGGAGCGCGAGCGTCGACTTCTTGCCCTGCGCGTCGGCCGGGAAGAAGACCTCGAAGCCGCCGCTCTTGTCGATCTCGGCGAGGTTCATCTGGAGATCGCCGTTGGCCACCAGTATCTCCCCCTTGGCGGTCTTGGGCTGTAGCTTGCCGGTCGACGAGGAAGGGCCGACGTTGTTCGCCTCCAGCTTGCCGAGGTAGTCGAGCGCGCCCTGCTCACCGAAGACGTGCTGGAGTTCGAGCAGCACCGCGGTGCCGTCGCCCGCCTCGCCGGGCGTCGAGTACTGGACCTTGCCCTTGAGCTTCGGGTCGAGCAGGTCGTCCCAGGTCTTCGGCGAGGCGCCGGGGTTGTGGATGAAGCTCAGGTAGTTGTTCATCAGCACCGACGGCGCTTCGATCAGGCCTTGCCCGGCGACGCGCTGGATGAACGGCGGCAGGGTGACGAGAACGTCGGCCTGGGTGTTGGCTTTCTCCTTCTCGACGCGGGAAGCGACCTCACCGGAGCCGGCGGTGACGGCCTGCACGGTGATCCCGGTCTGCGTCTTGAACTCGGCGAAGCGCGCGGCGTACCAGTCTTCGAGACCATCCACTGTGTACAGGGTGACCGTCTTGTCACCGCTGGCCCCGCCCGCTGTACCACCGCACGCGGAGACGGCGGCCAGAAGACCGATCAGGGCAAGGACCTTAAGCTTCATGACACTCCTTTGAGGACGGCAGGGAGATCGCGAATGGAGTCGAGTACGTGGGTGGCTTGGGCTAGATCGGCGGGGGTCGCGGTTCCGGTGAGCACACCGGCGACCACGGAGGCACCGGCGCGCAGGCCGGTCAGCACGTCGGACGGGGTGTCACCGGCGACGGCGACGCGTCGCACGTCGGTGATCTCGAGCCGCAGCGCGGCGGCGAGCACGAGGTCGGGGAACGGGCGGCCGCGGACGCCTTCGCCCGGCGCGAGCGCGAGGTCGGCGAGGTCGTGCCAGCCGAGCGCGTCGAGGATCGCCTGCTGGGTGGCCGGGGAGAAGCCGGTGGTGAGCGCGACCTTGACGCCGTCATCACGCAGGGAGCGGATGACGTCTTCGGCGCCGGTGATCGGCTCACAGAGGTCGAGCAGTTCGGCGTACGCCTTCTCGAAGGCCAGATTCGCTTGCTGGGCGGCGGTTTCGTCGTTGAGGATGGCGCGGAAGACGGTGATCTTCGACTGCCCCATCGTCTCCATGACGTAATCGAGGTGCTCGTCGGAGCCCATCGCCTCGACGAACGCGCGCACGACGAGGCCGTCGTCGGCGACGGTCGTGCCCGCCATGTCGAGTACCACCAGTTCGGTGTTCATAGTCCGGCCTCCTCGGCGGTGTCTTCGGCAATGGCTGGGGAACAGGTCATGCCGCGCCCGCCGGGTCCGGTGATCAGCCAGGCGTTGTCGGCGATCCGTTCGCGGTGCGCGATCTTCGACGGGTCGAGCGCTTGGGCGTAGACACCGGCCCAGCGTCGTAAGATGCGCGGCAGCGGGCGCCCGAGCAGCGCGCTCGCGGTCTCGGCCAGATGGTCGTACGGGCTTTCCGTGACATCAAAGGAAAACGGCTCGTCGTACTCGTGTGTGTCGCCGATGGTGAGCGAGCCGTCGAGCCGCTGGACCATGAGCAGTTGCATCGCGTTGGCGGCGGCCACCTCGGTCTGCGGATGGGTGTTGAGCGCGTCGAGTGCGGGGCCACGGTAGGCCGGGTAGTAGCGGAAGCTGTCGGCGTCGGCGACGGTCGTGGTGAGTTTTTCGGGCAGTGGCTCGGTCTGCGCCATTTGCAACCGGACGCGGCGCACCGGCGGTTTCCCGGCAAGCTCGGCGACCAAGCCGCCGAGCCAGGCGCCCGTGCAGAACAGCACGAGGTCCGCACCATGTGCCTGGCCCTGATCGTCGCGGACGCCGCCGGCGGTCAGCTCGCGGACCTCACGGCCGGGCAGCCAGGTGTAGCGGCCACTGCTTTCGAGTGCGGCACGCAGCGCGGGCTGGGCGACGCGCGGTTCGACGGCGGCGTCCTTGTCACACCACAGCGCGCCGAGGAAGTCACCGCGCAGCGCGGGATTCAGCGCGCGCACCTCGTCGGCGTCGAGCAGCTTGAACCCGCGATCACCGTTCGCGGCCTCCTGCGCGACGGCGTACTCCGCCTCGGTGCGGACAACGGTCAGCGAGCCGTTGGCGCGGAAGCCGGCGCCCGGCACGCGGGTACCGATCTCCTCCCACAGCCGCCGCGCCCGCAACGCCGTCTCGTACTCGACGCCGGGAGCGCGCCCGCCGACCCACACCAGCCCGAAGTTGCGCACGGACGCGCCCCTCGCTTCGGGCTCGCGTTCGAGCTGGACCACTTCATGACCACGTCCGACGGCCTGCCAGGCGTGCATGGTGCCGAGCACGCCGCCGCCCACGATGAGAATTCGCACGCCGTGCACGCTCGCCGCCGAGCCCGAACGGACCATGGCCGCAGGGCGAACCCAGCGTGAACCCACCCGAAAGGTTCGAATGAGTTACCTGTCCGTTATCTCACCTGGGGTCGTGAGTGTTCAGACCGGTGAGAACCGGCCGCACCACTCACGACTCGACGCGGCCGAGGCGGGTCATGAAGCTGAGTCGGTCGCCGCGGAAGAGCGAGCGGACGCGTTCGAACGGCTTGCCGTCCGGTCCCCACGAGACGCGGTGCATGAGCAGCATCGGCAGCGCCGGGTTGGTGCCGATGAGCAGTGCCTCGCGCGGGGTCGCGAGCACGGTCTCGACCCGCTCCTCCGCCCCGTCGAAGACGACGCCGAGCTGATCGCGCAGGCAGGCGTAGAGCGACTGCTCGGGGTCGAAGACGTCCATGAGCGCCGGGAAGCGGGCCGACAGGAGGTAGGTGGACTCGAGGCCGACGCGCTCGGAGTCGGCGAGCAGGACGCGTTCGATATGGATGACCTCGGCGCCGGGTTCGGTCTTGAGCTCGTCGGCGAGCGCGGGGCCTGCCGGGTGGCGTTCGAGGGTGATCAGGTTGCGGCCGGGCTCGATGCCCTGGCGGCGGAGGCCTTCGGTGTAGCTGACGAGCGCGAGCGGCTGGACCAGCTTCGGGCCGGCGACGAACGTGCCGCTGCCCTGGCGGCGGCGGAGTTTGCCCTCCAGCACCAGCTCGCTGACCGCCTGGCGGACCGTCGCGCGGGACACCTCGAAGCGCTCGCACAATTCCCGCTCGGTGGGCAGCGCGGTGCCCTCGCCGAGTTCGGCGGTCATTTCGAGCAACTCGACCTTGACCGCGTAATAACGCGGGATACGGCCATGCTCGGGAATGCCGTCGCGGAACGGCCCACTCGGTGTTTGCACAGCTATCGAGCTTAGGCACAATGACGCGCATGCCCTCCCCCAGCCTGTCCAGGCGGCTCGGCACGCGTGACGCGGTGATCATCGGGCTGGGCTCGATGATCGGCGCCGGCGTGTTCGCGGCCTTCGCTCCCGCAGCTCACGCGGCCGGTTCCGGCTTGCTGATCGGGCTCGTGATCGCCGCTTTCGTCGCGTACTGCAACGCGACCTCGTCCGCGCGGCTGGCCGCGTTGTATCCGGCGTCGGGCGGAACCTATGTGTACGGCAGGGAAAGGCTGGGCGAATTCTGGGGTTACCTCGCCGGATGGGGCTTCATCGTCGGGAAGACGGCGAGTTGCGCGGCGATGGCGCTGACCGTGGCGACCTACTCCGGCTTCCGGTGGCCGAAGGCTTTCGCGATCGCGGCCGTGCTGGTGCTGACCGCCGTCAATTATCGTGGCGTGCAACGGTCGGCGCAGGCGACGCGAATCATTGTCGCCTGCACGCTGCTGGTGTTATCGCTCGCCGTTATCACCATGTTCTCCGGCCCATTCACGACACTGGAGCCTTTCCGCGGTTTACGGTTCGGCGGGGTGCTCGAATCGGCGGGATTGCTGTTCTTCGCGTTCGCGGGATATGCGCGAATCGCCACCCTCGGCGAAGAGGTCAAGGATCCCGCCAGGACGATCCCGCGCGCGATTCCGATCGCCTTGGGTATCGCCTTCGCCGTTTACGCGGTGCTCGCCGTCGTTTTGTTGTCACGGCTGGGACCCGACCGGCTCGCCGCCGCGCCGGATCCGATCGCGGCCGCGGTGGCGGGCACCTGGCTCACCCCGGTCGTCCGGGTGGGAGCGTGCGTCGCCGCGCTGGGTTCATTGCTGGCTTTGATTCTCGGTGTCTCGCGGACGACGCTGGCGATGGCTCGGGACGGACACTTGCCGAAGTCCCTCTCCGTGGTACATCCGAAGTTCGGCGTGCCGCATCGCGCGGAGGTCGCGGTCGGCTTGACCGTCGCGGTGCTCGTGTCGCTCGTGGACCTTCGCGGCGCGATCGGGTTCTCGTCCTTCGCGGTGCTGGTTTATTACGCGGTGGCGAACGCGAGCGCGCTGACGCTGCGCACACGACGGTTCGTCCCGGCGGCCGGCCTGCTCGGTTGCCTGGTCGTGGCGTTCAGCCTTCCGCTCACTTCAGTCCTTTTCGGTTGCGCTGTGTTCGTGATCGGGGCCGCCGTCTGGGCCATCCGGCGGCCCGCGCGCGAAACCCCTGCGTAACACGGGCCATAAGCCGCGCGGATAGCCTCGTCACCCGAACGTCGCAATCGGTGATTTCTCGTCCGAAAGATCCGAAGAAAGTCGGTTGTCCGGTGGTTGCCAACCTGCTTGAGTTTGTGTTGCCGCCGCAAATGCGCGCCCGTATCCATTGTGGACACCGGAAGGAATGATCCGTTGAGCAATAGGAAATGGTTCACCCTGCTCAAAAACACGGCCATCGCGGTCACCGCCGCCGCTACTATGTTCGGCCTCGCTTCCCCGGCTCTCGCGTCCCCCGCTTCCGAACCCCCGCAGACGAACGTCGTCGGCGGAACCCGTGCCGCCCAGGGTGAATTCCCGTGGATGGTCCGGCTGTCGATGGGCTGCGGCGCCGCGCTGTACTCACGGCAGATCGTCGTGACCGCGGCGCACTGTGTGTCCCGCACCGGCGCGAACACCTCGATCACCGCCACCTTCGGCGTGGTCGACCTGCAGAGCAGCGCGGCGGTGAAGATCAAGTCCACCTATGTGCACCGGTCACCGACGTACGACACGGCGACCGGCGGTGACTGGGCGCTGATCAAGCTGGCCAGCCCGGCGCCCGCGTCGATCCCGTTGCTCCCGCTCGCCGAGACGAAGGCGTTCGACAACGGCACGTTCGACATCATCGGCTGGGGCGCGGCCACCGAAGGCGGCGCGCAGCAGCGGTACCTGCTGAAGGCGAAGGTCAACTTCGTCACCGACGCCACCTGCAAGGCGGCGGGCGGCTCGTACAGCGACCTGATCGCCAGCGCGGAGATCTGCGCCGGCAACATCCCCAACGGCGGCATCGACACCTGCCAGGGTGACTCGGGCGGCCCGATGTTCCGCAAGGACAACGCGGGAGCGTGGGTCCAGGTCGGCATCGTCAGCTGGGGCGAGGGTTGCGCCCGCAAGGGCAAGCCCGGCGTCTACACCGAGGTGAGCACCTTCGCGGCCGCCATCAAGGCAGCCGCGGCCAAGCTCTAAAAGATAAAGACTCGTGAGCGTTGGGGGGGGGGGGGGGGGCGCCCCCCCCCCCCACCCAATTAATAAAGTTGAGACACAGCATGGGAAACCCCCCCACCAAC
>NZ_JBHWEB010000147.1:0-8442 GCF_042734395.1 Amycolatopsis sp. NPDC059657
GATGCAACGCCGGCCACATTCCCCTGCCCGCACAACCACCACAAGATCAACAACCACGAAAACGATCACCCAAAGCCAGCCGGTGGATCCAGGCTCAACGTTGTGAAAGTGGCGTTCACAACTTCGCTTAACCGGTAAGACCCGCGATCGTCAGCGCCTTCGTCGTCGGCAGGCCGTGCCCGACCTCGTACGACCGCTCAAAATCCTCGACTCCCAGCTGAGCGACCGCCCCGGCACGCACCCGCGCCACATCCGGGTCGCCTGCCACGCTCGCCCCGCGCAGGCTGACGGCCGCGCCCAGCAGCACCGCCGCGTGCTCCGCGTTGCCGTCCAGGAGCATCGCGCCTGCGACGGCCTCGACCGCGTTCGCCGCGACCATCCGGTTCCGGCGGGTGTACGGGGACTCCAAGGCCTGGCGCTCACGGGCTGTCGCCTCGAGGAAGTTGCCTTCGGCCTCGGCGACGCGGCCCAAAGAGATATAGGTGCGCGAACGCACGTCGTCCGCCGTGAAGCCGCCGGTGGGGCACTCGGCCAGCACCTGCTCGGCCAGTGAGCGGGCCGACTGCAGGTCGCCGCCGAGCCGGGCCAGCTCGGCGAGTCCGAGGCGGCCGGCGGCGCGGGTTTCGGGGAGGCCGGTGCGTCGCGCCAGGTCGATGGCCAGTGTGAAGTCGGCGCGGGCGCCGTCGACGTCTTCGAAGCGGGCGCGGACTTCGCCGCGGCGGACCAGCAGTTCGGCCGTGTCGTCGGTGGCGCCGATCTCGCGGAGGAGGTCGAGTGCCTCGTTCATCAGGTTCAGCGCGCGGTCCGAGTCGCCGCGCCAGGCGACGATTTCGGCGAGGTGGTCGAGTGACATCGACATGCCCCAGCGGTCGCCGACCGCGCGGAACTTGACGAGGCCTTCGGCGAGGCAGCGCTCGGCCTTCGCGATCTCGCCTGCCATCTGGGCGCGCAGGCCGGTGCCCATCGACACCAGCGCGCGGCTCCAGTCGTCGGAGCCGAGGATGAGCTCGATCTCCCATTCGTGGAGCGGGCTGCCTTCCTCCGGTGGGCCGACGACGACGGCCTGCAGCATGGTCAGCATCGGCTGTTTCGGGATCCACGGCGTCTCGCGGCCGTAGGCCTCGACGAGCGCGATGTGCTCGCGCAGCGGCTCGTAGTCGTGCATGCCGGTCATCGCGCTGAGCACGCACAGCAGGAACTCTTCGCGCAGGTCCGCCGGTGGCACCGGGCCGACGCGCTTGGCGAGTTCGATCGACAGCATCGCGCCCTCGAACCGCCTGCCGCGCATCCACCAGTAGCGGCAGAGCGAGCTGACCAGCCGCAAGCCGAGGTCCGTCTGGGACTCGGTCGACCACCGGAGCGCGGCGAGGATGTTCTCGTAGTCGGCGTCGAGCCTGCTCAGCCAGGTCAGCTGCTCGCCGGTGCGCAGCTTCGGGTCGGCGGTCTGCGCGAGCTTGAGGAAGTACTCGGCGTGCGCCCGGCGCAGGTCCTCGGCTTCGCCGTGCTCGACGAGCTTCTCGGCGCAGAAGGCGCGGATCGTCTCGAGCATGCGGTAGCGGTCGCCGTGCACCTCGACGAGCGACTTGTCGACCAGGCCGGTGAGCACGTCGACCGTGTCGGGCACGCCGACGATCTTCTCGGCCGCTTCGAGCGTCGCTCCGCCGGAGAACACGGTCAGCCTGCGGGCGAGCTGCTGCTCTTCGGCGTCGAGCAGTTCCCAGCTCCACTCGACGGCGGCGCGCAGCGTCCGGTGCCGGGGCACGGCCGTGCGGCTGCCCCGTGACAGCAGCTGGAAGCGGTCGTCGAGGCGGACCGCGATCTCGCCGAGCGGGAGTGACCGCACGCGCGCGGCGGCTAGTTCGATCGCGAGCGGCAGGCCATCGAGTGCCGCGCAGATGCGCTGGGCGTCGCCGATCGTCTCGTCGGTGACGGCGAAATCGGCTCGTCCCGCGGACGCGCGGTCCGCGAACAGCCGGATCGCGGGGTAGCCGAGCGCCTCTTCGGCAGGGGTGCCTGGCGGGGAAACGGCCAGCCGGGGCACCGGCGCGATCAGCTCGCCGGTGATACCGAGCGGTTCGCGGCTGGTGGCGAGCACGCGCAGGCCCGGGCAGGCGGCGAGCAGTTTCGCGGCGAGCTGGGCGATGGCGTCGATGACGTGCTCGCAGTTGTCGAACACGAGCAGCATCGAGCGCTCGGCGAGCGCGGCGACCAGGCGTTCCGTCGGCTGATGCGGTGCGTTGCCGCCCTGCGGCGGGATGGCGAACGCGGCTTCGCGCAGCCCGAGCGTCGCGAGCACCGCCTGCGGGACATCGGCGCCGCTCGCGAGCGGCGCGAGTTCGACGAAGCCGACCGAGCGCGCCTTGCTCGCGGCCTCGATCGCCAGCCTGGTCTTGCCGGTGCCGCCGGGGCCGGTCAGTGTGACGAGACGGCCGCGCTCCAGCAGTTCACCGACGCGGCGCAACTCCTCGTCGCGGCCGACGAAGCTGGTGAACTGCGCGGGCAGGACGTTTTCGACGGCGGCAGGCGCTTCCGGCTCGCCGCGCAGCACCAGCAGCTGCGCCTCGGCGAGTTCGGGACCGGGATCGGCGCCGAGTTCGTCGGCGAGCGTGCGGCGGGCGTCGTCGTACGCGGCGAGCGCGTCCGCCTGCCGCCCGCTGCCGTGCAACGCCCGCATGAGCTGGGCGCGCGGCCGTTCCCGCAGCGGGTTGGCCGCGACGAGCTCCTGCAGTTCCGCGACCAGGTCCCGGTGCTGCCCGAGTGTGAGTTCGGCCTCTATCCGGTCCTCGGTCGCGGTCAGCTTCAACTCGGTCAGCCGCGCGATCTGCGGCTCGACGAACGGGGCGTCCGCGATATCGGCGAACGGCTGTCCCCGCCACAGTGCCAAAGCCTCGCGCAACGTCTCCGCGGCCTTGGCGTGATCGGCCGCCTTGAGCGCCCGGCGGCCCTCCTCGGCGAGCCGCTCGAAGCGGTGCGCGTCGACGTTGTCGCGGTCCGCCGCGAGCCGGTATCCGGCCGCGCTGAACTCGACGACGCTGCCCGCCGCTTTGAGTGCTTGCCGCAGGCGGGAGACCTGGGACTGCAACGCGTTGGCGACGCCGTCCGGTGGGTACTCGCCGTACATGCCGTCGATGAGCCGTTCCGGGGAAACGACCCGGCCGGCGTCCAGCACGAGCAGTGCGAGCAGGGTCCGCACCCGTGGCCCGCCGACGGCGATTCGGTCGCCCGACTGGGTGAGTACCTCGGTCGGGCCGAGCACACCGAATCGCATGGAAAGAGTCTAGGGCTCAGCCTGCGGAACGCCCCCGGGTCATGGCTGATCAGCGGCCCGCTCCCGGTTGCGCGAGATCGGCTCTATACACTTCGCGGCGTCCCTACGCAACGGGAGAGGTATGTCTGACTCGATCGCCCTAGGCCAGCCGACCGTCGGAGACGAGGAGCTCGCCGCAGTGGCCGAGGTCTTCCGTTCCGGGTGGCTCGCCGGTGCCGGCCCTGCTTGCCGCAAGTTCGAAGAACGCTTCGCCAAGACGGCGGGTGTCGCGCACGCGCTGACCACGAGCAACTGCGGGTCCGCGTTGTTCCTCGGCCTCAAGGTCCTCGGCGTTCAGCCGGGCGACGAGGTCATCGTCGGCGACTACACCTTCCCCGCCACCGGGCACTCCGTGCTGCAGGCCGGCGCGACGCCGGTGTTCGCCGACGTGCGCCCTGACATCTGGAGCGCCGACCCGGCGTCGATCGAAGCGCTGATCACCCCGCGCACGGTCGGCATCCTCGCCGTGGACGTCGCGGGCCAGCCCGGTGACTTCGACGAGTACCGCGCCATCGCCGACAAGCACGGCCTCTGGCTGTTCGAGGACGCCGCGTGCGCCGCGGGCGCCACCTACAAGACGCGCCCGGCGGGCAGCCTCGCCGACCTGGCCGCGTTCTCGTTCCATGGCCGCAAGGGCATCACCGCCGGCGAGGGCGGCGCGCTGGTCTCCGACCGCGCCGACCTCATCGAGCACGCGCGCAAGCTGCACACCTACGGCATCGAGCCCGCGATCACCCGCGAGGGTTCCGGCGAGCTGCCGATCCCGAGCTTCCATGAGCTCGGCTACAACTTCCGGCTCTCGGACGTGCAGGCCGCGATCATGAACGTCCAGCTGGACCGCCTGCCGGACCTGCTGGCCGCGCGCCGCTCGGTCGCCAAGCGCTATCACGAGGCGTTCGAGGAACTCGCCGGGCTGACCGTGCCGGTCGAGCTGCCCGACCGCGAGCACCCGTGGCAGGCGTACATCCTGACCGTCGACCCGGCGATCAGCCGCGACGCGCTGGCGTTGCGCATCCGCGAGCAGGGCGTCCAGTGCAACTTCGGCACCTACGCCTCGCATGTCCAGCCGCTGTACGGGAAGAACGAGCACCTGCCCGTTTCCGCCGACATCTTCGGCCGCCACCTGGCGATCCCGATGCACGCCAACCTCACAGATCCCCAGGTCGAACGGGTCGCTGAAACCGTCCGTGAAGCCGTGACCGCACTGTCCTAATCCCGCAAGAACAGCGCGAGACCGACTAGGAGAAAGCGCGAAATGTCCGACAAGAAGGTCTTCTTCACCGGTGGTGGCGGTTTCATCGCCGCGCACACCATCCCGCTGCTGATCGAAAACGGCTACACCGTCCGGATCTTCGACAACATGACCCGTGGCGACCGCGCTCGGGTCAACGAGTTCGTCGCCACCGGCAAGGTCGAGCTGGTCGAGAAGGACGTGCGCTACGGCGGCGCGGTGCGTGAGGCCATGCGCGGCTGCTCGCATGTGATCCACTTCGCCACCGTCTCGATCAACAAGTCGATCGCCGACCCGCACGAGTCGATCGACATCAACATGATCGGCAACCACAACGTCTTCGCCGCCGCGGCGGACGAGGGCGTCGAGCGCGTGGTGTTCGCGTCGACCGCCTCGGTCTACGGCGACCCGAAGCGCCTGCCGATGCACGAGGACGACGAGCTGCGCCCGCTCACCCCGTACTGCATCTCGAAGCGTGCGGGCGAGGACATGCTGGGCTTCTACGAGCGCCAGAAGGGGCTTTCCTGGAACGCCCTGCGCTTCTTCAACGTCTACGGCCCCGGCCAGAAGATCGAGGCCTACTACACCTCGGTCATCAACCACTTCATCAAGCGCCTGCGCGCGGGCCAGCCGCCGATCATCGACGGCCGCGGCGACCAGTCGATGGACTTCGTGCACGTCACCGACCTGGCGCACGCCGTCGTCGCCGCGATGACCTCCGAGCAGGCCAACCTGCCGATCAACATCGGCACCGGCATCGACACCTCGATCGCCGCGCTCGCGAAGATCCTGATCGACGCCGTCGGTGTCGACGTCGAGCCGCAGTTCAACGAGCGTGACGTGCTGGTTTCGCGGCGCGCCGCCGACATCACGCGTGCGCGCGAGGTGCTGGGCTGGGAGCCGAAGATCACCGTCGAAGAGGGCATGCGCCAGCTGGTCGAGGAATCGGCCGAGCAGTGACCGACGGGTTCCCGCCGAACGACTACAACGCTCACGCCTGGATCAGCGGCGATCCGGAAATCGGCGAGGGAACCTGGATCGGTGCGTTCACCATCGTGGACGGGTCGGGCGGGCTGAAGATCGGCCGCGGCTGCGACGTGTCCTCCGGGGTGCACATCTACACGCACAGCAGCATGCGCCGGTGCGTGACCGGCCGTGAATATTCCACTGTGGACCGTGCGCCGGTGACCATCGGGGACAACGTGTTCCTCGGTGCGAACGCGGTCGTGCTGATGGGGGTCACGATCGGCGACCGCGCGGTGATCGGCGCCGGCGCGGTCGTGGCCAAGGACGTGCCTGCCGGCGCGGTCGTGACAGGAGTGCCTGCCAAGCGGGTCGGCACCGTGCTTCCCGACGGGAGCATCAAGTACGGGGAGCACGAGTGAAGATCGCTGTTGTCAACAACTTCTACCCGCCTCGCGTGGGTGGCAGCGCGCACCTGTCCGAGTCGCTGGCCAAGGGCTACGTGGCCGCAGGGCACGAGGTGCTGGTCATCACGGCGGCGCACGCGGAAGCGCCGTCCGACCACGAGGCCGACGGCGTGCGCATCGTCCGCTTCCCGGCGTTCCGCATGCCGGAGACCCGCCTCGCGGTGAACTTCGACATCGCCTTCACCTCGCGCCCGTCGCTGCCGCGGCGGATGAAGAAGGTGCTCGACGAGTTCAAGCCGGACGTGATCCACCAGCACGGCCAGTTCTTCGACCTGACCTGGGCGAGCGGACTGTGGGCACGCAAGAACAACGTGCCGACGCTGCTGAGTGTCCACACGCGACTGCAGAGCCCGTCGAAGCTGTACCAGTTCGTCTTCAACATGCTGGACCGGTTCATGGTGGCGCCGTTCATGCGCCGCTACAAGCCGACGTATGTGGTCATGGACGTCCACATGCAGGAGTACATCGAGAAGAAGTACAAGCGCAGCATCACCGGCATGGTCCCGATTCCCGTCGGCGTCGACCCCGAATGGGTCCGCGGCGGCGACCCGCAGTTGATGCGCGACAAGCACGAGCTCGGCGACGCCCCGATCATCCTGTCGACCGGCCACGTCATCCCGCTGCGCGACCGCCTCGGCCTCGTCGAGGCACTGCCCGCGGTGCTGCGCGAGGTCCCCGACGCGAAACTCGTCGTGGTGGGCGGCATCTACTTCGACGCGTTCCTGCACCGCGCGCGTGAGCTCGGCGTCGAGAAGGCCGTCGTGA
The DNA here is from genome assembly GCF_042734395.1 of Amycolatopsis sp. NPDC059657. Lineage (NCBI taxonomy): Bacteria > Bacillati > Actinomycetota > Actinomycetes > Pseudonocardiales > Pseudonocardiaceae > Amycolatopsis > Amycolatopsis sp. NPDC059657. Next base: position 6,734 of record NZ_JBHWEB010000147.1, read on the forward strand.
CGACGGGCGCGGTGCCGAAGGCGGACATCCCGCACTACCTCGCCGCGGCCAACGTCGAGTGCCACGAGCTCCAGGGCTACGGCTTCGGCACGGCTTCGCTGGAGAGCATGGCGGCAGGCGTGCCCGTGGTCGCGGCCGTGCGCGAGGACAACTTCCTCGACATCAAGCTGGTCGACCGCGGCAACGTCCACCTGGTCGACACCCACGCCCCCGACCAGCTCGCCGAGCGTCTCATCGAGACCATCAAGGACCCGGCGGAGTCCCGCGACATCGCCGAGTCCGCGGTCAAGCTGGTGAACGAGAACTTCGCCATGAGCGCGGTCATCGCCAAGCACATCGAAACCCTCGAAGCCCTCGTGAGTGGTACGGCCGGTTAGAACCGGTCGCAACGCTCACGACCCTCGGACGGTCACGGCATTTTCGCGAAAACGAGGGTCGCGCTGAGGGTGTTGGGTGCGTAGCCGGTGTACCGATAACCGTAGGTAGCGGCCATCTGCCCGATGAGGAACGGCGAGAGCCAGTAGTGGTTGAGCGCGATCTTGACCACCGGCTTGCCGTTGAACTCTTGTGCCAGCCGCGCGATCCGGGTCGGCATCGCCGCCCTTCGTGGCATCAACGCCAAGTTCACCGCCAGGCCGATCCCCACGAGTCCCCAGACGATCGCAGTCGTATCGTGCGCGTTGAGCAGGTAGACACCGGCGCCGACAGCCAGCACGAACGCCAACGACTGCAAAGCCGCCATGACGTTGAACGGCAGAAGTGGGGTCGACGCGCGTACCGGAAGTGTGCCGGGCTCGGCGATCAGCATCCACTGGTCGGTTTCGTCCGTGCACTGCCAGATGACTTCACGGTCGCGGCGGTTCGCGACGACGTCGACCTGATCGCGTGGCAGCCCGCTGTCGCGCAGGCTGACCCAGACTTGGTCACCCTTGGTCAGCTCGCGAATCAGCAGCTCTTCCTTGGTCATGTGGAGAGCACGCGCCGCGCGGCGTTCAGGTTGTCGTCGTCGCGTAAACCAGCGTCGGGCCGAGGTTGCCGGGTACGAAGCCCATGTACCGATACCCGTAGGTCGCCGCCACATAACCGATCATCAAGGCGGACACGGGGTAGTGAGCGGGCTTGATCCGGACCCAGGGCGAGCCGTCGAACTCACGCGCCAGCAGCTCGATACGCACAGGCCGGGGCAGCAACCGCGGCAGGACCACGGCGACCGCGGCCAGCGCGAGCCCGGCGAGGCCGACCAGGGTCGCGAACACGTCGTAGTCCAGCTGGATGTTGACGGTGATGCCCGTACCGACCATCCCGGTCACCAGCCAAGGCAGCACTTCCATCGCAGTACGCGGCGAGAACAGACTCCGCGTCCGCAATGGCAGCTGGCCGGGTTCGGCGATCAGCAGCAGCTGGTCGGTGTAGTCGGCGCACCGCCAGACGACTTTCTTGCCGTACTTGGCCGCGACAGCCTCGATCTCGTTCCGGCTCAGGCCCGAGGCGTGCACGCTGACCCACACCCGGTCGGCGCTGGTGATCCTGTTGGCCAGCCGCCGTTCGAACGCCCCAGTCATATGCGGAACACGCGCGGGGGCACGCAACGGTTGCCCGGCCGAAAGGGTCGTGAGTGTTGGGGGCGGGTGTGAAGACGGGCCAAAAACACCCCACCAGGAAACTATAAGGGGGGGCGCGGGGGTGAGAAAAGGCGGCCCCCCCCGGGG
>NZ_JBHWEB010000147.1:8452-21750 GCF_042734395.1 Amycolatopsis sp. NPDC059657
CGGTTAGAACGTCGGCAACACTCACGACCTCGTCAGAACGTCAGGCGGCGGCCTGGGTCAGAACCTGCGCGACCACGCGGTGCGAAGGCAGGATCGAGTCGCGCTCGACGTTGAGGTCGACCTTGCCCTCGATCAGGTCGATGAACCGGTCCAGCTGGGTCGCCAGCGGCTCGCGGGCCGTGACCAGCTCCGGGATCTCCATGACCGTCTGCTGGCGGTAGCCGAGGCCGTCCGGGGTGACCGAGTCGTGCGAAACGTGGCGGTAGATCGTCACGTCGCGGCGCAGCAGGTCGATCTCGATGAGCCGGTCGAGCTCCGAGATGATCAGCGAACGCTCCTTGCGCTGACCGAGACGCGAAGCCGAAACCGTCGCGAGACCGGTCGGGAAGGTCAGGATCGTCTCGATCGTGTCCTCGGCGGTCGGGACCGATGACGGGTGGAAGAACCCGGCGCCCGAAGCCACGCGGGAAGGCGTCGCGCCACCGAAGAACTGGACGGCGACGTCGACGTCGTGGACCAGAAGGTCCCATGCCACACCGGTTTTGATGCGGGGGGCGTACGGGCCGTGGCGGCGGGCCATCAGGTGGACGGGCTCGTTCACCAGCGCGCGGGCCGTCATGACCGCCGGGTTGTAGCGCTCCAGAAGGCCGCACATGAGCGGAACTTCCTTCTTCGCCGACAGCGACACGATCTCCTCGGACAGCTCGAGGCTGTTGCAGACCGGCTTCTCGACGAGCAAAGCCTTGCCCTGGCCCAGAACTTCCTGTGCCAGCTCGTGGTGGACCTCGGTGGCCGACGCGAGCACCACAGCGTCCACATCGGACAGTGAGCCGATTTCGGGAGTCCACTTGGTGTCGAAGCGCTCGGCGCAGGCCTTGCCTGCCTCTTCACGCGGGTCGATCACGCGGACGAGCTCGACGCGCTCGTTCTGGGAGAGCACACGGGCGTGGAGCGAGCCCATGTTGCCGGTGCCGATGAGAGCGATGCGGTGCGTCATGCGCCAAGTACCTCGCGAACGGTTTCGATGATCTTGTCCAGATCGGACTCGGTGAGCTTGGGGTGCACGGGCAGCGAAAGTGCCTGCGACGCAACGGAAGCGGCGACCGGGAAGTCGGCGACCGAGGCGCCCGGGATCAGTGGGTGGTTCGAGTAGCACTCGTAGTCGAACACGATCTTCGGGTAGTAGATCCCGTTGCCGACGCCGTGCTCGGTCAGCGCGGCGGCGAACTCGTCACGCGAAAGCATCGCGTGCGGGCCGACCAGGACCGTGTACTGGTGCCAGACGTGCTCGCGGCCCGGCAGCACGGCCGGGACCTCGAGGCCGGGGGTGCCCGCGAGGCCTTCGGAAAGGCGCTTCGCGTTGGCCTGGCGAGCCGCGGTGAGCTGGTCGAGCTTCTCCAGCTGCGGAATGCCGACCGCGGCGTGCAGGTCGGTCATCCGGTAGTTGTGACCGGCCATTTCGTACTGGTACCTGGCGCGCATGCCCTGGTTACGCGACACGCGCAGCTTGTCGGCCAGCGCGTCGTCGTCGGTGGTGATGACGCCACCCTCGGCGGTGGTGATGTTCTTCGTCGCGTACAGCGAGAAGCAGCCGATGCCGAACGAACCGGCCGGCTTTCCGTCGAAGGACGCGCCGACGGCCTGCGCCGAGTCCTCGATGATGTGCAGGCCGTGCTCGGCGGCCAGCGGCGCGAGCTTGCCCATGTCCGCGGTCTGCCCGTAGAGGTGGACCGGCATGAGGACCTTGGTGCGCGGGGTGATCGCGGCGGCCACGGCGTCCGGGTCGATCGCGAAGTCGTCGCGCCGGATGTCGGCGAAACGAACCGTCGCACCGGCCTCCAGGATCGCGTTCAGCGTCGCGACGAAGGTGAACGGCGAGGTGATGACCTCGTCGCCCGGCTGCAGGTCCAGCGCCTGGATGGACGCCACCAGCGCGGTGGTTCCGTTGTTCACGGCGATGGCGTGCTTGGTGCCCGAGACGCTGGCGAACGCGTCTTCGAAGCGCTTGACCATCGGTCCCTGTGCGATGGCGCCGGATCGCAGCACCTCGACCACAAGGTCCTCCGCGTCGCGGACATCTACCACGGTGATGGGGATCATCAGCAACTCTCTCGACTGGCGGTTTCGGTGCGTCCGGTACAGTGAACCGCCGGTTCTGCGCCCGGCTAAGTCCCTTCAACGCGGGCCACACGTTACCGGGCGCACGAGCACGCCCCCGACCCCAGGTTGTTAACCCAGCCGCAACGAACGGACCCGCACGTGGCAAACCGCATCCACCCGACCGCTGTCATCGGCGCAGGTGTCGAGCTCGGCGACGACAACGTCATCGGCCCGTACACGGTGATCGCCGGTCCGGCGCGCATCGGTGACGGGAACTGGATCGGCCCCCACGTGACCATCGGAACGCCAGGTGAGGACCGTACCCGCGAGCACCCCGCCGCGTGGGACGCCGCGCCGACAGGTGACCCGGATCACGATGGGCACGGCGTCGTCATCGGCAGCCGCAACAAGATCCGCGAATACGTGAGCGTCCACCAGGGCACCTGGCGTACGACGACCATCGGCAGCGACAGCTACTACCTGCGTGGCAGCCACATCGCGCACGACTGCGTCGTCGAGGACGGCTGCACCATCGCGTCGAACGTGATCACCGGCGGTCACTGCCACATCTGGTCCGGCGCGAACCTCGGCATGGCCACCGTCCTGCACCAGCGCGTCACCGTCGGCCCCGGCGCGATGGTCGGGATGAGCTCGGCCGTCCGCAAGGAAGTGGGCGCGTTCACCATCGCCGTCGGCAACCCCGCCAGGACCACAGGCGTCAATGTGGTGGGGCTTTCCCGCCGCGGCCTGGACGAGGCCACGATCGAGGCACTCGGTCCGTGGCTGAAGGGCAAGGGTGAGCTCCCCGGCGACGGGCTGGTCGACCGGCTGCCCGCGGACCTCTCTACCTTGATTAAGGCGTGGGACGCTCGCCCGCGCGACGAGCACTAGGAGTCATCTGTGTCTGAAGTCGCTGCCAAGCTGCGCGAGGTCTTCGTCGAGTCGCTCGAACTCGACGAGGACGTGAACGTCGAGACCCTGAAGTACCGCGACATCGACGCGTGGGACTCGGTCGGCCACATGGCGCTGGTCGCCGCGATCGAGGACGAGTTCGATGTGCAGTTCGACACCGACCAGGTGATCGACATGTCCAGCTTCAAGGTCGCCGTCGACATGGTGACCCAGCTCCAGGCAGCCAATGCCTGATCTGGACGGCAAGGTCGCGCTCGTCACGGGTGGGACGCGGGGTATCGGTCTGGCGACCGCCCGCGCGCTCGCCGAGGCGGGCGCCACCGTCGTGCTGACCGGTCGTGACGAGGCGAAGGCCAAGGAGGCGGCTGCCTCAGCGGGCGCCGCCGCAGGGCTCGCCTTGGACGTCACCGACGCCAAGGCCGTCGCCGCGCTGGTCCGCGGGGTCGCCAAGGAGCACGGCAAGCTCGACATCGTGGTCGCCAACGCCGGGATCATGGAAGACGCGCTGCTCGGCATGATCCGCGAAGAGCTGGTCGACACCACGCTGAGCACCAACGTCGCGGGCACGATCCACACCGTGCAGGCCGCGGCGCGCGCCATGATGCGCAAGAAGACCGGCGCCATCGTGGTGCTCGCGTCGATCGTCGGCGAGTACGGCAGCGCGGGCCAGACCGTCTACGCGGCTTCGAAGGCCGCTGTGGCGAACATCGCACGCTCCGCGGCGAAGGAACTCGGCCGCTCGGGAATCCGCGTCAACGCGGTCGCGCCCGGCGTCATCGAGACCGAGCTGACCGCCGGGCTCAGCGAAGACGCGCGCGAGTCCAACATCGGGAGCACTCCGCTGGGCCGCCTCGGTAAGCCCGAGGACGTGGCCAACGCGATCAAGTTCCTGGTCAGCGACGACGCGGCGTTCATCACCGGGCAGGTGCTCGGTATCGACGGAGGCTTGGTTCTGTGAGTTTGGTCGGGGCAGGCGCACGGCTCATCGATGTCTCCACTGGACGGACGCTGACCGGCGACGAGCTCGCCGCCGCGATCACCGCGCAGGCGGGGACGCTCGGCGAGCTGCCGAGTGGTGTGCTGTTCGCGCGCACGGCCGTCGACCTGGATAGCGTGCTGCGGTACCTCGGCGCGTTCGAGTCCGGCCGCGCGATCGCGCTGATCGACCCGGCGCTCGACGCCGATGTCCTCATCGGGCTGATCGAGCGATTCAACCCGGCCGCGGTGCTCGCCGCGCCGGAAGCCGAGGCGCCCGACGGCTACACGCCGCGCGACGGGCACTGGGTCCGCGACGCGAAGATCGGCATCCACCCGCATCCTGACCTCGCGGTGCTGCTGCCGACCAGCGGTTCGACCGGGAATCCCAAGCTCGTGAAGCTTTCCCGCGACGCGGTGCTGTCCAACGCCTCGGCGATCGCCGACGTCCTCGGCATCGACGCCGACGAGGTCGCGCCGACCAGTCTCCCGCTGCACTACAGCTACGGGCTTTCGGTGCTGAACTCGCACCTGATCAAGGGCGCGACCGTGGTCATCGAGCCGTCCGGGGTGCTCGGCCGTGGTTTCTGGGACGCGGTCGTCGAGCACAAGGCGACCTCGCTCGCGGGTGTCCCGTATCACTACGAGATGTTGCGTCGTCTCAAGTTCGACCCCGAGAAGTACCCGAGCCTGCGCACGCTGACCCAGGCGGGCGGCAAGCTCCGCACCGAGCTGGTCACCGAGTTCAACGACAAGATCCGCGCCGCGGGCGGTCAGATGTTCGTGATGTACGGCCAGACCGAGGCCGCGCCGCGGATGACGACCGTGCCCGCCGATCGGCTCGCCGAAAAGCTCGGATCCGCTGGTCCGGCGCTGCCTGGCGGCAAGTTCGCCATCCGCCGCGACGACGGTTCCGAGACCACGCACCCGAAGATCTCCGGCGAGGTCGTCTACCGCGGTCCCAACGTGATGATGGGCTACGCGGAGAGCGAGTCCGAGCTGGCCGCGGCCGACCAGATGGGTGGCGTGCTGGCCACCGGCGACCTCGGCTACCTCGACGAAGACGGCTTCCTGTTCATCACCGGGCGGCTCAAGCGGATCGGCAAGGTCTTCGGCAACCGGGTCAGCCTGGATGATCTCGAGGGCGCCGTGCGTTCGGCATCGGTAGGGATCGACGTCGTCGCGGCCGTGGCCGCAGGCGACAAGGTCGTGTTGTTCGCGGAAGGCGCGGACAAGGCGATCTGCAAGGACGCCGCCAAGGCGCTGTCCGAGCGGCTGCACCTGCACACCAGCGGGTTCGACGTCAGGCCCATCGACACCGTGCCGCTGCTGGCCAGCGGCAAGATCGACTACCGGTCGCTGGAGGCCCGAGTATGAGCATGTTCAGCCTTTCGCAGGCGGAACGCGAGGCGCAGCTGCTGCCGCAGCTCGCGGACCTCACCGCGCACCACCGTGAGAATTCCGTCGGCTACGACCGGATCCTGGCTTCGCTGGGCGTCGAGCGGGACGCGAAGTTCGAGTCCATCGCCGACCTGCCGTGGCTGCCGGTGCGGATGTTCAAGACGCACGACCTCAAGAGCGTGCCGGACTCCGAGGTCTTCAAGACGCTGACCTCGTCCGGCACCACCGGCGCGGGCGCGTCGCGGATCTACCTGGACAAGGCCGCGGCGGGCGCGCAGACCAAGCAGCTCGGCGCGACGCTGCAGGAGGTGCTCGGCAACGAGCGCCTGCCGATGCTGATGGTCGACACGATCAGCATCATCAAGAACCGCCGCTCGTTCTCAGCGCGCGGCGCCGGCGTGCTGGGCATGGCGAACTTCGGCCGCAAGCACGTGTACGTGCTCGACGAGAACGACCAGCCGGATGTCGATGCGGTCAAGCAATTCCTTGCCACGTATGGCGACAAGCCGTTTTTGATCTTCGGCTTCACGTTCATGGTCTGGCAGTACCTGTACGAGGTCGCGCGCGAGCACAAGCTCGATCTGTCGAATGGGATCCTGATTCACTCCGGTGGCTGGAAAAAGCTGATCGACCGCGCGGTGGACAACACCGAATTCCGGCGTCGCTTCAAAGACGACACCGGGCTGCACCAGATTCACAATTACTACGGGATGATCGAGCAGATCGGCACCGTGTTCCTGGAAGGCCCGTCCGGCAATTCCTTGTACTGCCCCGATTTCGCGGACGTCGTGATCCGCAACCCGGACACCTGGGCCGAGCAGCCCGTCGGTGAACCCGGCGTGATCGAGGTCGTCAGCACGCTGCCGCACTCGTACCCCGGCCACGTGCTGCTGACCGAGGATTTGGGCGTGTACAACGGAATCGACGACGGCGACTGGCCCGGTAAGCACTTCTCGGTGCTTGGCCGCCTGCCCAAGGCCGAGGCCCGCGGCTGCTCCGACACCTTCTCTGGAGCTGCGGCATGAGCCTGACGCAACGTTTCCCCGAAGGCCCCGCCGTCGACGTCGACGCGCTGGTCGGCGAGCTGCGTGCCGAGCCGGAAGGTGGCCGTCTCAAGGTCGGCGACCCACGTGTCGTCGAGTTCCTGACGAAGTTCGCCCGCAAGCTACTCGCGCCCGCGACCGCTCGCCGTTTCCCGGAGCTGGCCTCGCTGGGTTTCTTCCTGCGTAAGGGAGAAATCGCCAAGGCACTGTCCAAGTTGGACACTGATGACGGCTCGTACCGGTTCCCGCGCGGGCTCGTGTTCCACGTGCCGCCCGCCAACGTCGACACGATCTTCGTCTACTCGTGGGCGCTGTCGGCCCTCGCCGGTAACCACAACGTCGTGCGCGTTTCGTCGCGCAGTGCCGGTGCCGCCGAGACCGTGCTGGAAGCGCTGAACGCCGCACTGTCCGATGTGGACCCGGCGACCGCGAAGGCGATCACCGCGACCCAGCGCATGGTCACCTACGACCGCAGCGACGCGATCAGCGGCGCCCTGTCCAAGGCCGCTGACCTGCGCGTCATCTGGGGCGGCGACGCCTCGGTCAACGCGCTGCGCAAGTACCCGCTGGCCGCGCACGCCCGCGACCTGACCTTCCCGGACCGGTCCTCGTTCGCCATCGCGTCGGTGACCGGCTGGCAGAACGCGTCCGAGGCCGAGCGCAAGGCCGCCGCCGAGGGCTTCTACAACGACTCGTACTGGTTCGACCAGGCCGCCTGCTCGTCGCCGCGCGCGATCTTCTGGGTCGGCGACGCCGAGGCAGCCGACCGGGCTGGCGAGGAGTTCCGGCGCCTGCTGGCGGGCGTGCTGGCGACGAAACAGCACGTCACCGAGCCCGCGATGGCCGTTCAGAAGCGCGTGTCGGCCTATGGCGCGGCCGCCGACGGCGTGGTCACCAAGATCTCGTTCGATGGCAACGACCTCGCCACGCTCGAACTGACCGAAGCCGCCGCGCTACCGCGTGAATGGCTGGGTGCTGGCACCTTCGGCCACTCGAGCGTGAAAACGCTCGCTGACCTGGTGCCCATTGTCGTTCGTAAAGATCAAACCGTCGGTCAATTCGGCTTCACTCAGTCCGAATTGGTCGAATTCGCCACCGCGCTCGCCGGTCGCGGAGTAGACCGAATAGTGCCGTTCGGGTCGGCCCTGACGTTCTCCGCGATTTGGGACGGTTACGATCTGCTGGCTGAATTCAGCCGCCTAGTGACTGTCCAGGCGTAAAGGAGACCGATGACGACGCTCGAAACGCCGGAGTGGGACGCGCCGGTTGCCGTAAAGGCGCCGAAAACCACCAAGGCGAAGATCATCGACGTCGTCAGATGGCTCGCCATCGTCGCCGTGGTCGCCTTCGCGGCCAAGTCGCTCGCTTCGAACTGGGACGAGTTCTGGCGCACGCTGAAGGACATCGCCTGGCAGTCGTCGGCGCTCAGCCTGTTCGCGCTGATCGCCAGCATGGCGGCGGCGACGTACGCCTGGCAGATCATGGTCGACGACCTCGGCAAGCCGATCGGCTACCGCCGCGGCGCGCAGATCTTCCTGGTCGGCCAGCTCGGCAAGTACGTGCCTGGCTCGGTGTGGGCGTATCTGCTGCAGATGGAACTCGGCCGCAAGGCAGGCCTGGCCAGGGCCCGTATCTTCACCGGCTCGCTGATCCAGTTCGGCGTCGGCATCGTCGCCGCGCTGGTGCTCTCGATCCTCGCCATGCCCGCGGTCTTCAGCAACAGCCCCAACGCGCTGTGGCTGTTCATCCTGCTGCCCGCCGGGCTCGCCGCGCTGCACCCGAAGGTGCTGACCTGGGGCACTTCGCTGGTGCTCAAGATCCTGCGCCGCCCGCCGCTCGACCACCAGCTGACCTACCAGACCATCGGCAAGGTCTTCGGGTTCTCGGTACTCGCGTACGCGTTCCAGGGTGTGCACCTGTGGTTGCTGGCCAACTCTGTCGGCGCGCCGGGATTCACCGGACTGGTGATGTGCGTCGGCGCGATGGCGATCGCCATGACTTCCGGCACCTTCGCGTTCATCCTGCCCAGCGGTGCGGGTGTGCGTGAGGTCGTGATGGTCGCGGTGCTGACCGCCAGCGGGCTGTCCGTCGGCCAGGCGACGGCGTTCGCGGTGGCCTCTCGGGTGATGTTCACCGTCGCCGACCTGCTCACGGCAGGCGGAGCGGCGATCGCGGCGCGCTTACGGACGGCTTAACCCACCTCGGGTAATGATCACCCACATGGCCTAGATCCAGTGATCCATTCCCCGAATGGAAACACGCACCGCACTTGCTCGATACTCTTCACAACTCGGCATCACTGTCCGGAGGGTGAGGATCTGTTGGTCTTCGTGATGATCGGCGGGTGGGCTCTGCTCGCCGTGTTCGTCCTCGCCGCGTGGACCCGGATCACGGCCGACAAGACCTGGCGTACCTGGGCTTTGCTGCTGACGCTCGGATTTTCGCTGCTGCATCAGCTGCTCTACTCGACGGTGACCGACGACGCGTTCACCACCTTCCGCTACGCCCGCAACATCGCCGAGGGCTATGGCCCGGTGTTCAATCCCGGCGACCACGTCGAGGGTTACCCGGCTTTCCTGTGGCTCGTGCTGGTGAGCATGCCGAAGGTGCTGTTCGGCTGGGACATCGTCGTCACGGCCGTGGTGCTCGGCATCATCGCGGCGCTGGCGTCGGTGCTGCTGGCGTACTTCGTGGTCAGCCGGATCGTCGGCGACGCGCGTCAGGCGAACGACGACAGCCCGAAGGCGCTGGGTGTGCTCGCCGCGGTGCTCACCGCGGCTGCGGGTGGGCTCGCCGCATATGGCGGCTCCGGGCTAGAGACGTCGTTGTACGTGTTCATCCTGATGGCGGTCGTCTACGCGCTCGCCGCGCATCGCCCGGTGATCGCGGGCGTGTTGGCCACCTTGGCCACGATGACCAGGCCGGAAGGCGTGTTGGTGGTCTTCGTCGCCGGGTTGTGGCTGCTGTACTCGGCGGTGCGCAAACGCACCAGCTGGTGGGCGCCCGCCGGTTATGTGCTGGGTGCGCTGGTGTTCGCGGTGCCGCGCGCGGCCTGGCGTGAGACGTTCTACGGGCACCTGCTGCCGAACGTCGTCGCCGCCAAGCTCGGCGGACCGCTCGGCTGGCGGCTCGAGACCGGCTTCCGGTATCTATCCGGATTCAGCTTGGCGCACTTGGGTTTTCTGCTGCTCGGCGTCGCGACGCTCGGGATGCTGCTGCGTAATCGCGCGGCGGGCCCGCACGAGGCGCGTGGCCGTTCGCTGGTCTGGCTCGTGCTGGCGCTGGTCGTCGCACAGCTGGTAGTCGTGCTGCTGACCTCGGGCGCCGACACCTCGCCCGCCTGGCGGCTGTTCGTACCGATCCCGCCGATGCTGGCGATCGCCGCGTGCGCCGCGTTCGGCGTGGTGACACCCGCTCGCCCGGTCAGGGGCGTCCCGATCGTGGCGCTCGTGCTGGCAGGCGCCGCGGTGGTCGCGTCCGCGCTGAGCCCGCACATGCTGACCGCGATGCACGACTGGCGCACCCAGACCGCCGAACGCGAGCAGCTCGGCGACTGGCTGGGCGACCGGCTCGCGCCGGGGACGGTGATCGCGGTGTACTCCAGCGGCGCCGTCGCCTACCACGCCGGCACGTCGATACTGGTCATCGACGTACTGGGCGTGACAGACGACCACATCGCGCGCCACGGCACGCGCACCGAGGCGTCGCGCTACCTCCCGACGGACTTCGAGTACGTGCTGAACCGGCGGCCCGCGCTGGCGCTCGCGACCGCCGAGGCGTACACCGACTCCCAGCACTGCGTGATGGACCCGTCCTACGCGCCGCAGTACGGCGTGGCGACGTTCAAGCGGCTGGACACGGGCAAGTGGGTCACCCTCTACCTGCGTGGTGACCAGTACCAGACGTTGAACGCGCAACTGAGTGCCGATGACCGCTACGAGTTCGTTCCCTGCCCCTGAGCGTGGCGCTCAGCACGGTTACGGGAAACCTACGGTGCCGTAACCTGGCTGGATGGCTGAGTTCGTGTACCCGCCTGTCGTACTGGCGGCCAAGACCATGTTCCGCGTGCTCGACAACCGGATAAGCGTGGAGGGCGCGGAGCACATCCCGGCCACCGGCGGTGCGGTGATCGCCTGCAACCACATCAGCTATCTCGACTTCATCTTCTGCGGCCTCGGCGCCCAGCCGGCCAAGCGGCTGGTGCGCTTCATGGCCAAGAAGGAGATCTTCGACAACCGCATCGCCGGGCCCCTGATGCGCGGCATGCATCACATCTCGGTCGACCGCAAGGCAGGCCTCGCCTCCTACCGCGAAGCCCTCGAAAAGCTCAAGGCCGGCGAGATCGTCGGTGTCTTCCCCGAGGCGACCATCAGCCCCTCGTTCACGGTGAAGGACATCAAGTCCGGCACGGTCCGCATGGCCGCCGCCGCCCGCGTCCCGATCATCCCGATGGCGCTCTGGGGCACCCAGCGCCTCTGGACCAAGGGCAGGCCCAGGACGTTGACCAAGCGCCACGTCCCGATCTCGATCCTCATCGGCGAGCCCATGCACGCGGCACCCGGCGAAGACGCCGAAGTCCTCAGCAAGGAACTCCGCCTCCGCATGTCAGCGCTGGTCGACAAAGCCCAGGCCGAGTACCCGGACAAGCCCGCCTCCGAGGACGACCGCTTCTGGCTCCCCGCCCACCTGGGCGGCACCGCCCCCACCCCCGAGGAAGCCAAAGACCTCTAGGCCTGGAAAAAAATCCCAATGCGGCATTGGTCAGGTTTCAGCACGCCAATGTGGCTTTCGTCAGGTGAAATCTGACGAAAGCCACATTGGGATTTTTTTCCAGGAATCCCCAGGTCAGAACCAGCGTTCGAGGACCTGGGCGACCCCGTCCTCCGAGTTGGGGGCGGTGACCTCGTCGGCCGCGGCGATGGCGGACGGGTGGGCGTTGGCCATGGCGACGCCGTGGCCCGCCCAGCGGAGCATCTCGATGTCGTTGGGCATGTCGCCGAACGCGATGACCCGGTCGACGCCGACGCCGAAGCGGGCAGCGACCTCCGCGAGGCCGGTGGCCTTGGTCACGCCGTGCGCGGACAGTTCGATCAGGCCGCCGTCGGTCGAGTAGGTGACGTCGACGGCGTCGTCGAGCACCGCCGAGACCGCCTCGGCCATCTCGCCCGAGGTCATGCCGCGGGCGCTGACCAGCACTTTGATGGCGGGCAGGCCGAGGATCTCACCGCGCGGGGCCGTCGCGCCCTCGCCGTCGCCCCAGGGGTTGTGGTAGTCGGGCTCGATCACGAAGTTGCGGACGTCGGGGTCGAACGCGCTGGTCCCGACGCGCTCGGCGGCGATACGGCAGCCGGGCAGCGCCTTGTCGAGCGTTGACGCGATGTCGTGCAGGAGCATCGGGTCGAGGGTGCCGTGCACGGCGACGATGCGGTCGGCGCCGATGTCGTAGAGGACCGCGCCGTTCGCGCAGACCGCGTAGCCGGTCAGGCCCGCTTCCTCGGCGACACGGGGGATCCAGCGGGGCGGACGGCCGGTGGCCAGCACGAACGGCACACCGTCGTCGAGCACCCTGGCGATCACGTCGATGGTGCGCTTGGTCAGCGTCTCGGTCGGCGCGAGCAGGGTGCCGTCCACGTCGGACGCGATCAACTGAGGTTTCTCCACTTGGTCATTCTCCCCGACCAGCGCGGTGTCGTACCCAGCCGCTAGCTTGACGAACGTGCGCGTTGGAATCGTGATCCTTCCGGAAGACCGTTGGTGGGCCGCCGAGCCCAAGTGGAAAGCAGCCGAGGAATACGGCTTCGACCACGCCTGGACCTATGACCATCTGGCATGGAGAGATCTCGCCGACGGGCCGTGGTTCTCAGCCATGCCAACGTTGACAGCCGCCGCGATGGTCACTTCGCGGATCAAGCTCGGCACCTTCGTGGCGACGCCGAACTTCCGCCATCCGATCCCGTTCATGCGTGAGCTGACCACGCTCGACGACATTTCCGACGGCCGGTTCATCCTCGGCGTCGGCGCCGGTGGTGGCAAAGCTCACTACGACACCGAGGTGTTCGGCGTGCCGGAGGGCACGGTCAAGGAACGGACCGACCGGTTCTTCGAGTTCGTCGCCGCGCTGGACGGCCTGCTGGTCAACGACAAGTTCGACTTCGAGGGCGAGCACTACAAGGGCGTCGGCGTGCGTAACCTGCCCGGCTGCGTGCAGCGGCCTCGGCTGCCGTTCCTGATCGCCGCCAACGGGCCGCGCACGATGGGGCTGGCCGCCCGCTTCGGCAGCGGCTGGGTGACCACCGGCAAGATCAAGCCGGAGACGCCGGAGGAGTGGTGGCGGGGCATCACCGAGCTCGCCGCGAGGTTCGACGAGAAGCTCGAGGCGGAAGGCCGCGACAAGACGAAGATCGCCAGGTACCTGAGCCTCGACGCGTCGCCGCTGTACTCGCTGTCGAGTGTCGGCGCGTTCACCGACGCGGCAGGCCGCGCGGCGGAGCTCGGCTTCACCGACATCGTCACCCACTGGCCGCGTTCGGACGGCTGGTATGAGGGCCGCGAGCTGGTTTTGGAGCAAGTTGCAAGTGACGTCTTGCCCACCCTGCAGGCCCAGCGCTAGTCCGATCGGGTGACAGTACCGGTCAGAGGAAACCGATTTCCGGTCACAGACGTCAACTGGTAGAACACAACAGGGGGATAGCGGGAGTGATCCCGCATCCGAGTTCACCCCGGGGGTGAATGGGGGACGGTGGCCCTCGTGGTCACGGCAGGGGCGCCCCCGTGCAACACGGCCACCAACCATAAACGGGACCGACCAGAAGAGGGCCGCGCGCGGGGTTAGAATGTCGAACCAATCTAGATAAAAAAAAAAAAAAA
>NZ_JBHWEB010000148.1:0-21386 GCF_042734395.1 Amycolatopsis sp. NPDC059657
CAGGTTCTAACCGCCCGCAACGCTCACGACCCCTGGGTGAGCCTGCTTACAGATAGCCACCAGCGCATAGACGTTCTCCGGCACGACACCGTCCGTTCACTGGCTGCGTTTAGCGTCCAGCCGACTTCATCGGCTCGGCAGCAGGAGTGACATGACCAGCGAGAACGTGGACCGCCGCGGATTCCTGAAGCGGGCGGGACTGCTCGGTGCGGCCGCGGCCGGTGCGCCCATGCTCGGGGCGGGGCCCGCCGGCGCGTCCGGGATCGAGCTGGATCTCGATCTCGGGCTGCTGTTCGGGCGGGAGAGATACCAGTGGCTGGTCGGGGACCACCACATCCACACCCAGTACTCGTACGACGCGATGTACACAGTGGACCGGATCGTCGGCGGCGGGCGGCGGTACGGCGCGGACTGGATGGTCATCACCGACCACGGGCACGCGACCCACGAGAAGTCCTCCGTGGAATCGACGAGCAAGGATGTCCTTGCCGCGCAACGGAAGTACCGCGACACGCTGCTGTGGCAGGGCATGGAGTGGAACGTGCCGGGCGCCGAGCACGCGACGCTGTTCTTCCAGGCGGGCGCGAACCAGGCTGCGAAGCTGCGCGAGTTCGAGCGGAACTTCGACTGGCGGCTGACCGGCACCGAGGCGGGCACCCCGGCGAACGAGGCCAAGGCGCTCGCCGCCATCCGCTGGCTCGCCGAGCAGGAGCGGACCGGGCAGATCCACGCGCCGGTCGTGCTGATCAACCACCCGCTGCGCAACGGCCGCGTCGCGCCGCACGAGCTGCGCGCGCTCCGTGACGCGGCGCCGGGCATCGTCATCGGCATGGAAGGCGCGCCCGGCGCGCAGGCCGACGGTTTCCCGGTGCCGCTCGGCAACGGCCAGGGGCATCGCGGCGGTTACGGCAACTCCCCCGGCGGCAACTCGTGGGCCGGGTTCCCGGCCGAGGCGTACCGCACCTACGGCGGGTTCGACTGGTCGGTCGCGAAGGTCGGCGGGCTGTGGGACTCGATGCTCGCCGAGGGCAAGCCGTGGTGGATCACCAGCAACTCCGACGTGCACTACGGACGCGGCGACACACTCGTCCGGCCGCAGGTGCCGGACGGCTGGTACGACGGCACCGGCAAGTACCCCGACCCGATCGAGACCGGGGTCAAGCAGTTCTTCCCGCCGTACGCGGACTTCTACCCCGCCGAGTTCAGCCGGACCTACGTCGGCGCCACGCGCCGCAGCTACGAGGGCGTGCTCGAAGGCCTGCGCGCCGGCCGCGTCTGGGTCAACCACGGCGGGCTGGTCGACGCGCTCGAGATCGGGGCGCGCGGCGGCTGGGGCGACACGGCGACGCTCGGCGGCAGGCTGCGGGTGCGGCGCGGCGATTCCGTGACCGTGGTCGTCTCGGCGCGGCTGGCGAGCCTGCCCAACGGCGGCGGGTCCATCCCCAAGCTGACCAGGCTCGACCTCATCTCGGGCCCGGTCACCGGCGAATGCGAGCCCGACACCGTGTCCGCGCCGGGTACCCGCGTGGTCGAGTCGTTCGAGCCGCGCTGGGCGCCGGGCAGGCACGTCACCTTCCGCCACACCTTCCGCAACGTGCGTGAGCCGTTCTATGTCCGTGTCCGCGGCACCGACGGTAAGCGGCACGCGGCGGGCGGCATCGAGCCGATCGCGGACGTGGTCGGTGAGGCTAACCCCTACGAAGACATGTGGTGCTACGCCAACCCGATCTTCGTGGACGTGCGCTGAGGGTAAGTTCGGGCGCATGCCGAGACGCCTCTTCCTGCGCGCGATGATGGCCGCGCTGCGGTTCCTGCTGAACCTGCCGGAACCGCTACTGCGCGTGATCGCCGGCCGCCCCATCGACATCGACGGGCAGCGGCTGGCGACCACGGCGCAGGTCATGATCCGCATCTCGAAGCTGGCGCCGTTCGACTACCCGCACACCAACGGCAGCGTCGAACGGGCCCGCGATGAGCTGAACGCGGCAGGCGTGCTGGCCGGTTCGGGCATCCGCGTGCGGGTGCGCACCACCGATTCGTCATGCAAGGGACCCGGCGGGGAGATCCCGTTGCGGCTCTACCAACCGTATGGGCACGCCGAGCCAGGCCCGGCGCTGGTGTTCTTCCACGGCGGCGGCTTCGTGCTGGGCAGCATCGACACGCACGACGGCGCGTGCCGGTATCTGGCGTCCGAAGCGGGTGTCCGTGTCATCTCGGTCGACTACCGGCTCGCGCCCGAGAACCGCTTCCCCGCCGCGGTCGAGGACGCGCTCGCCGCCTTCGAGCACGTGTCCGCGAACTACGCGGACTTCGGCGCGGACCCGAGGCGGATCGCGGTCGGCGGCGACTCGTGCGGCGGCAATCTCGCGGCGGTCGTCGCGCACGCCGGCGCGCGCGGGGACATCCCGTGCCCGGCGTTCAGCCTGCTGCTCAACCCGGCGACGGACGCGTTCGGCACCCACGCGTCGCAGGAGCTGTTCGGGCTCGGTTTCCGGCTCGACACCGAGGAACGCGACTGGTATCGCGACAGCTATCTAGTCGACATAGCGCTTTGCCGCGACCCGCGCGCGTCCGTGCTCTACGACGAGCAACTCGAAGGCCTGCCACCGACATATGTGGCCACTTCCGGCTTCGACCCGCTGCGCGACGAGGGCGAGGCGTACGCGCGCCGCCTTGCCGAAGCCGGTGTCCCGGTCGTTCTCCGGCGGCACGAAGGCCTGCTGCACGGGTTCGCGAGCCGCGCGGGCGTCGACCCCGACGCGCGCGTGGCTTTGCAGCACGCGGCAGGCGTTTTGCGCGCGGGCTTGGCGCTCACCACCCCATGAGCGCCGCGTTTTCGACATACTGGAAGGAGTCGAATTCCTTGGGGTGATGGAAAAATGGCATTCCGGTTCGGAGTCGTCGCGGCCGCGCAGAGCGGCGCTGACCAGTGGCTGGCCACCGCGCGCCGCGCGGAGGAGCTGGGCTACTCGACCTTGCTGACGCCCGACAACCTCCATCTACCGTCCCCCTCTGTGTCACTCGCGATCGCGGCGGGCGCCACGACCAGCCTGCGAGTCGGCACTTTCGTGTACGCGGGGCCTTTGCGCACGCCGCGCGCGACCGCGTGGGAAGCGCACAGTCTTTCGCTGCTCACCGGCGGCCGGTTCGAGCTGGGCATCGGCACCGGGCTGCCGTCGATGCGCGAACAAGCGGAAGAACTCGGGCTGCCGTATGGCAACGCGGCGGAACGCCTGGAGCAGATCGGCACGACGATCGATCACGTCCGGCGGCTCGACGGCGAGGCGCACACGCCGGTGATGATCTCCGCGCGCGGCCCGAAAGCCCGTGCGCTGGCGGCCGCCCGGGCCGATATCGCGATGCTGTCGTTCGACACGCTGCAGACCCGTGCCGAGGCGAAGGCGATCATCGACGACATCAGGACAGCGGCGGGTGAGCGCGAGCTCGAGTACGCGATGAACATCTTCGTGGTCGGCGAGGAGATCCCGCCGTGGATCCAGAGTTTCATCGGCGCCGACATCGAAACGCTGATCAAGCACGACTCGCTGACCATGCTGCGCGGCACCGTCGACGAAATGGCCGCCGAGCTCGAACGGCGGCGTGACGATTTCGGTGTCTCCTATGTGACGGTGAACGGCGCGTTCATGGAGGAGTTCGCCCCGCTGGTCGAGCGCCTCGCTGGCAAGTAGGGCGTCAGCGCAGGGCGGGCAAGCGGACCGTCACCGAGAGCCCGCCGCCGACGACGGGCTCGGCCGTCACCATGCCACCGTGCGCCTGCACGGCGGCGCGGACGATCGACAGGCCGAGCCCGGCGCCGTTGCGCGCGGTCCTCGCGACACCCGCGCGGCGGAACGGCTCGAACAGCTCCTCCACCATCGCGGGATCGATGAGGCCGCCGGAAGAACGCACCTGCAGCACTGACCACTGTGGACTCGGGAGCACGGTGACATCCAGCCAGCCGCCCTCGACGTTGTGCCGCACCGCGTTCTCCAGCAGGTTCCCCGCGACCCGTTCCAGCAGCGCGGGATCGCCGAACACCCCGGCGGACGGCGTGCTGAACTCCGCGCGCAGATGCCGGTGCTCCGCCTCGCGTTCGACCGCGCGCCAAGCACTTCCGGCCACGGCGGCGAGGTCGACCGGTTCGCGGACCACCAGGCCCGCCCCATCGGTGCGGGCGAGCAGCAGCAGCGAGTTGACGAGCTGACCGGCCCGCTCGGTCGCCTCCCTGACCACCCCGCCCATCCGGCGCAGCTCGGCCTCGTCCGCGTCGTCGTCGGCGAGCGTCACGTCGAGCTCGGTGCGGATGACCGCGAGCGGGGTGCGCAGCTCGTGGCTGGCGTTGGCGACGAACCGGCGTTGCGCGTCGAACGCGGACTGCAGCCGGTCGAGCATGTCGTCGAAGGTGTGCGCGAGCTCGGCGAGCTCACCCCGCGACTCGCGCGAGCCGATGCGCTCCCCCATCGACTCCACCTGCAGGCGCCGCGCGGCGCCGGTGATGTCACGCAACGGCCGGAGCACGCGCGAGGTGAACGTCCAGGCGAGTATCCCGGTCGCTGTCACCACGAACACGAACGCGATCGAACCGAAGACGAGCACGTTCGCCCGCGCGTGCCTGCGCAGATGGTCGGCGAGCGCGGCCGCGTCGACGTCGACGCCGTCGACGCGGACCGCGGTGCCCGGCGGCATCTGCGGGACGGCGGCGACGGCGTCGCCGACGAGTTTCCAGGCCAGCCAGAGCAGGCCGAGGCTGGCGACGGCGGCGAGGCCCGTGGCCAGCAGTGTGATGCGGGCTCGCAGGCCCCGCACCGGGATCAGTTTCACCCCGCAGTTGTACCCGTCGCGGGTACCCGGTAGCCGGACCCCACGACGGTTTCGATGATCCCGGGTTCACCGAGCTTCTTGCGCAAGGTCATCACGGTCACGCGCACGGTCGTGGTGAACGGGTCCGCGTTCTCGTCCCAGACCCGTTCGAGCAGCTCCTCGCTGGAGACCACGGACCCGGCCGCGGACAGCAGCACCTCGAGCACGCCGAACTCCTTGCGCGTCAGATCGACCGGTCCGGTACTGCGCCGCACGGTCCGCTTGGCCGGGTCGAGCTCGACATCACCGGCGGTCAGCAGCGGCGGCGCGGCAGGCGTGGCCCGCCGCCCGAGCGCACGCACCCGCGCGACCAGCTCAGGAAAAGCGAACGGCTTGGCCAGGTAGTCGTCGGCGCCGAGCGAAAGCCCCTCGACCCGGTCGGAGACGGACCCGCTCGCGGTCAGCATCAGCACGCGCGTCAGCTCACCCGAGCTCACGATCTCGCGGCACAGCTCATCGCCGGACATGCCGGGCAGGTCCCGGTCCAGCAACACCACGTCGTACCGGGTGATGGTCGCCTTCTCATGCCCGTCGTCGCCGTTGAGCGCGATGTCCACGGCCATGCCCTCGCGCCGCAGACCGCGGGCGATCGCGTCGGCCAAGGGCTCTTCGTCTTCCACTACCAGAATCCGCACGCCACTACGTTGCCATAGTTTCCTGAGAGTGACCTTTAAGGACTTGACACCCGGGTGAGTGTCGGCCATGTCACTGGCCGGGCTTGGGGTTCCCGGCCTTGGTCGGGCGACCTTGTGAAGGCTCCCTTCACCAAGCCTGGCTGCGTGAAGGGAGCCTTCACACAAGCAGGTTGGGTGAAGGCTCCCTTCACAGGCGGCTTGGGTGAGGGGAGCCTTCACAACCTCTGGCCCCGCCGGCAACGGCCGCCCAGCCGGTCATGCCCAGCGAAGCGCGAACCACAGCTCCATCCGTGTCTCCGGGTCGGCCAGGTCGACGCCCAAAGCCCGCTCGATCTGCCCGATCCGGTGCCGCACGCTGTTCCGGTGCACGCCCAGAGCCACGGCCGTGCGATCCCACCCGCCATGGTGGGCGAGCCAGGTCCGCAAGGTCTCCACCAGCTCCCCGTCCCGAGCCTCGTCCAGCGCCCGCAAAGGCGCCAGAACCGAAGCCGCGAACCCGCCGGCGGCGGCAGGCGGGATCAACGACGCCAGCCCCAGCCCGGCGGCATCCGCGACGACAGGGCGTTGCAAAGCCCGTGCCCGGTCCAGCAAAGCCTCCGACTCGGCGAGAGCGTCCGGCAAGCCCGAGGCGGGCACGGCCGTCCCGACCACGGCCAGCCAGCCGTGCGCACGGAGATCGTCCAAATCCGGGGCGGTGGAAGCGATCGCGACGAAGCCGCCGTCCGTCACCTCGACCAACGGCGTGTCGAGACGGGCACGCAGCCAGTCGTAGCGGGACGCGACCTCGTCCGGACCGCGGCGGAAGGCGATCCCGCGCACGATCCGGGATTCGCCGATCCCCGAAGCGCGCCCCAGCAGCAGAGTCGTCGCGACGGCGCCCAGTGCAGCGGCGTCCGAGCCCGCGCGTCCGGCCAAACCAAGCAGTGCCGCGCCCACCGCGAGGATCGCGCGGTCGGTGCGGTCGAAACGCTGCGCACGCCCGGTCACCAGCAGATGCGAGGCCGTCGCCTGCGGGTAGACCGGCTGCGCGACGACGAAGGTCCCGTCCGGAAGCGAGGTCGTCGCGATGCGGATGCCCGAACCGGCACGCAACGTCGCCAGCAGTTCGCCCACTTCACGTGGCAGCGGGCGGGGCGCGCCGCGATCCGCGGCGAACTCACCGGAGGCGTCGACCAGCGCGACCCAGGCGTCCATGCGCGTGGACAGGGTCGTCGCCAATTCGCCCAAGCCGTCGCCCGCCGCGCGGGTGAGGGCTTCGCGGGCGTCGGCCACGCGGCGTTGCTCGCGGTGGGAGGCGTCACTCAGCGCGTCGGCGACCGCGCGGCTGATCGCCAGAAACGGGGTGCGCGGCGGGACGACGAGCAGTGGCAGGCCATGGCGGATACACGAGCGCCGGAGCCGGTCCGGCAGCGCCGGGAACAGCTCCGGGGTCAGGCCGAAGCCGAGCGCGGTGATCCCGCTCGCGCTCAGGCCGCGCACGTAGAGATCGACTTCCTCCGGCGAGGACGACAGGTTCACGCCCGCCGACAGGAGCAGTTCGTCGCCCAGGAGGTACGGCCCCGGCTCGCGCATCTCGCTGACGTGCGCCCAGCGGACCGGCAGGTCGAGCGCACCCGGACGGAGGCTCTCGGTGACGAACCGGAGCCCGAGGTCCAAGTTGCCGGCGACCGTCCGTAACGGGACATTTACGTCAGAAGCGATCGAGTCCAGGTTTGTGGTCATTTCGACTCGAAGATACGCCACACAGGATGAAACGTCCCATGTCGCTCATGGTGACGCCGACCCTACGGTGACCCGAACAAGCAGGACCGAGCAGTGAGGAGAACACCGTGGCCGGTGACTACGCGGTGATCGCGCTCTACGTGGTGGGCATGATCGGGATCGGCTGGTGGGGTCTCAAGCTCGCCAAGACCAAGTCCGACTACCTCGTCGCGGGCCGCAGGCTCGGCTGGTTCATGTACTCCGGCACCATGTCGGCCGTCGTGCTCGGCGGCGCCTCGACCATCGGCGGGATCGGGCTCGGCTACAAGTTCGGCATCTCCGGCGCGTGGCTGGTGCTCTCGATCGGGATCGGCATCATCGTGCTGCACGCGGCGTTCGCGCGGCGGCTGGTGAAGCTGCGCGTGTACACCGTCGGCGAGATGCTCGACCTGCGCTACGGCGGCTCGACCAGCACCATCTCCGGCGTGGTCATGTGGGGCTACACGCTCATGCTGACCGTGACCTCGACGCTCGCCTTCTCGGCCGTGGTGAAGGTGCTGTTCGACGTCGACCCGAAGATCGGCATCCTCATCGGCGGCTCGATCGTGGTGCTCTACTCGGTGCTCGGCGGCATGTGGTCGATCACGCTGACCGACATCGCGCAGTTCGTGATCAAGACGATCGGCATCCTGTTCATCCTCCTGCCGGTCGCGCTCACCAAGGCGGGCGGCTTCGACGGCATGCGCGCCCGGCTCGACGCGAGCTACTTCGAGTTCACCGCCATCGGCGGCGAAACGATCGTCACGCTGCTGCTGGTCTACGGCTTCGGCCTGCTGATCGGCCAGGACATCTGGCAGCGCGTGTTCACCGCGCGCACCCCGGAGATCGCCACCGGCGGCGGCCTGATCTCCGGCGTCTACTGCCTGGTCTACGCCGTCTCGGGTGCGCTGATCGGGACCGCGGCGAAGTCGCTCTACCCGGCGCTCGCCAGCAAGGACGACGCGTTCGCCACCATCGTCGAGGACCTGCTCCCGACCGGGGTGCGCGGTCTCGTGCTGGCCGCCGCGCTGTCCGCGATGATGTCGACCGCGAGCGGCGCGCTGATCGCCTGCTCGACCGTGAGCACCTCCGACCTGATGGCCAAGTTCCGTCGCAAGTCCGCTGCCACCGACGACGACGTCCACAAGAACCGGATGACCACGCTGGTGCTCGGCATCCTCGCGATCGGGATCGCCATGCTGGTGACCAGCGTGGTCAGCGCGCTGACCATCGCGTACGACATCCTCGTCGGCGGGCTGCTGGTGGCCATCATCGGCGCGCTGTTCTGGAAGCGCGGCACCCGCCAGGGCGCGGTGGTCTCGATGATCGTGGGCACCGTGGCGGTGATCGTCTTCATGATCCGAGACGGCGTCGAGGCGAACAGCCCCATCTACTGGGGACTCGGCGCGAGCCTGGTGACTTATGTCTTGGTCAGCCTGCTGACGCCGCGGACGCCGGAGGCCATCCTGAGTGTGTGGACCCGCCGCCTGAACGGCAGTGCGGCCGACGAAGAAGAAGCGGCCAAAGCCGCCGTCTGATCCGACAACCAGAACCAGGAGACACAGTGCCTGACCAGAGCCCGATCGGCCCCGTTGACTCGTCGAAGGTGCCCCGGTTCGCCGGCTTCGCGACGTTCGCCCGCCTGCCCAGGATGGACGAGGTCGAGCGCGCGGACGTGGCCGTGGTCGGGATCCCGTTCGACTCGGGTGTCTCGTACCGGCCCGGCGCGCGGTTCGGCCCCGCCGCGGTGCGTGAGGCGAGCCGCCTGCTCCGGCCGTACCACCCGGGGCTGGACGTCTCGCCGTTCGCCGAGAAGCAGGTGGTGGACGCGGGCGACATCGCGGTCAACCCGTTCAACATCGGCGAGGCGATCGAGACCATCCAGGACACCGCCGAGCGGATGACGGCGGACGGCACGCGGCTGGTCACCATCGGCGGCGACCACACGATCGCGTTGCCGCTGCTCAGGGCCGCGGCGAAGCTGCACGGCCCGGTCGCCATGCTGCACTTCGACGCGCACCTCGACACCTGGGACACCTACTTCGGCGCGCCGTACACGCATGGCACCCCGTTCCGGCGGGCGTCCGAGGAGGGCATCCTCGACACCGAGGCGCTCTCGCACGTCGGCACGCGCGGCCCGCTCTACGGCAAGCGCGACCTCGAAGAGGACCGCCGTCTCGGCTTCGGCATCGTCACCTCGGGTGACGTGCTCAAGCGCGGTATCGACGAGACGGTCGACGCGCTGCGCCAGCGGATCGGCGACCGGCCGCTCTACATCTCGATCGACATCGACGTGCTCGACCCGGCGCACGCGCCGGGCACCGGCACGCCGGAGGCGGGCGGCATGACCAGCCGCGAGCTGCTGGAGATCCTGCGCGGGCTGCGCGACCTGAACCTCATCGGCGGCGACGTCGTCGAGCTCGCGCCCGCTTACGATCATGCGGAGATCACCGCCATCGCGGCTTCACACGTGGCATATGACCTGGTGAGCCTGCTGAGCTTGGGGAAGTGAATGACTGAGGAACGCATCGGCGGCGACGTGGTCGTCGAGACATTGCGCGCGCTCGGTGCCGAGACGGTGTTCGGCCTGCCTGGCCAGCACGCGCTCGGCCTGTTCGAGGCGCTGCGCCGCGCGCCGGATCTGCGGGTGATCAGCTCACGGGTGGAGAACAACCTGGCGTTCGCCGCCGACGGGCACGCCCGCGCGCTGATGGCCGCCAACCCGGGCGGGCCGGCTCCGGTCACGCCGATGATCGTCTCGACCGGGCCGGGCGCGCTGCTGACGCTGGCCTCGCTGCAGGAGTCACACTCGGCGTCGGTGCCGGTGCTCGGGATTTCGAGCCAGGTCCCGGTCGCGGGACTCGGTGGCGGGCGGCATGGCTACCTGCACGAACTGCCGGACCAGGCGGCGAGTTTCCGTGACGTCGTGAAGTCGGTGCACGTGGTCCGCACGGTGAGCCAGATCCCGACCGCGCTGCGCGAGGCGTGGGAGTCGGCGGCGACCGTGCCGTACGGCCCTGCCTGGGTCGAGATCCCGCAGGACGTGCTGCTGCAGGCGACGGCGATGCCGCGGATCACGTCGGTCAGCGTCGCTCCCGCCCCGCTCGCCCCGTTGCCCGAGCTGGTCGAGGAAGCCGCGAAACTCCTTGGCGCGGCGAAGAATCCGGTCATCCTCGCGGGTGGCGGCGCGTCGCGCTCCGGGGCACAGGCCGAGTTGACGGCGCTGGCCGAGGCGCTGCGCGCGCCGGTGTTCTCGACGTTCGGCGGCAAGGGCGTCTTCGGCTGGGATCACCCGCTGTCCGCGCAGTCGTGGATGGAGGACTGGCACAGCACGGAGTTCCTGCAGGACGCGGATGTGGTGCTGGTACTGGGTTCCGGGCTCGGCGAGGTGTCGAGCAACTACCGCGAGTTCACCCCGCGCGGGAAGATGATCCAGGTCGACGCCGATCTGTACAAGCTGGAGTCGAACTACCCGGGGCTGGGCATCCACGCCGACATCAAGCTCACGCTCGAGGCGCTGCTGGAGCAGGTGCCGATGCGCCGGTCGGACGGCCGCGCCGAAGCGGCCGTCGCCGAGGTGCTCGACAAGGTCAAATCCCGGTTGGACGCTCAGCCGCTCGAGGTCGAGCGCAAGCTCATCGCCGACATCCGCGCCGCTATTCCCGAGGGCACGCAAACCTTCTGGGACATGACGATCGCGGCCTACTGGGCCTGGTCGGCCTGGAACTCCGACAACGCGCCGATCCACACCTCGCAGGGTGCGGGCGGGCTCGGCTACGGCCTGCCGGGCGCACTCGGTGGCGCGGTCGCCACCGGCGGCCCGGCTCTGGCGGTGTCCGGCGATGGCGGCGCGATGTACGGCGTCGCGGAGCTCGCGACGGCAGTGCAGCACGAGCTGGACGTGACCTGGCTGATCGTCGACGACGGCGGCTACGGCATCCTCCGCGAGTACCTGACCGGCGCGTTCGGCCAGTCGACCGCGACCGAGCTGTCACGGCCCGATTTCGTCGCGCTGGCGAAGTCGTTCGGCGTCGACGCGCAGCTGTCCACTTTGGACGATATCGGCACTGATCTCGGCAAGGCGCTGCGCACGCCCGGCCCGAGCGTCGTCGTGCTCCCCGCGCTGCTGAAGATGTTCGCCGCGACCCATCTGGAGAAGTGATGACTGTTCTGAACTTCGTGGACGGCAAGGAAGTCCCCGCCGCAGGTGCTCGTGAACTGGCCTTGACGGACCCGGCGACCGGCAAGGTGTTCGGCGCCAGCGTCCTCTCCGAACAGTCCGATGTGGACGCCGCGCTCGCCGCGGCCGGCCGGGCGTTCAAGGTGTGGCGCAAGAGCACCCCGGCGCAGCGGCAGCTGGCGCTGCTCAAGATCGCCGACGCGCTCGAGGCCCGCGCCGAGGAGTTCGCGGACGCCGAGGTGCGCGAGACCGGCAAGATCCGCCAGGTCGTGCTCGACGAGGAGATCCCGGAGTGCGTGAGCGCGCTGCGGTTCTTCGCGGGCGCGGCCCGTCACCTCGAAGGCACGGCCGCCGGTGAGTACTCGCCGGGGCTGTCCTCGGTCATCCGGCGCGAGCCGATCGGCGTCTGCGCGCAGATCGCGCCGTGGAACTACCCGCTGATGATGGGCGTCTGGAAGATCGCGCCCGCGCTGGCGGCCGGCAACACCGTCGTGCTCAAGCCCGCCGAGACCACGCCGAGCACCGCGGTGCTGCTGGCCAAGGTGGCGTCGGAATTCCTGCCGTCCGGCGCGTTCAACGTGCTCTGCGGCGACCGCGACACCGGCCGCGCGCTCGTCAAGCACCCGATCACCGAACTCGTGTCGATCACCGGCTCGACGAGGGCGGGCATCGACGTCGCGACGGTGGCCGCCGCCGACCTCAAGCGCACGCACCTCGAACTCGGCGGCAACGCGCCGCTGCTGGTCTTCGACGACGTCGACGTGGCTTCGGCGGCCGAGGGCATCGTCGGCGCGGCGTTCTACAACGCGGGCCAGGACTGCACGGCGGGCAGCCGGGTACTGGTCCACGAGTCGATCCACGACGAGTTCGTCGCCGAGCTGGCCAAGACCGCCGCCGCGCAGACCCCCGGCGAGGACTACGGCCCGCTCAACAGCGCCCCGCAGTTCGAGCGCGTGCGCGGGCTCGTCTCACGCGTGCCGGGTCACGCGCAGGTCCACACCGGCGGCGCACAGCACGGGACGGACGGGTTCTATTACTCCCCCACGGTGATCTCGGGACTGGCGCAGGACGACGAGATCGTCCAGGAGGAGATCTTCGGCCCGGTCATCACCGTGCAGAAGTTCGCCACCGAGGACGAGGCCGTCGCGCTGGCGAACGGTGTCCCCTATGGACTCGCGTCGTCGATCTGGACGAACGACCACTCGCGCGCGGTCCGGGTTTCCGGTGAGCTGGACTTCGGCTGCGTGTGGATCAACACGCACGGCCCGCTGGTCTCGGAAATGCCGCACGGCGGTTTCGGTCATTCGGGGCACGGCAAGGACTTGTCGGGCTACGCGTTCAACGAATACACCCGCGTCAAGCACGTGATGACCAGTTTCGGATAAGGGAGTCGTGAGTGTTCCCAACGGTTCTAACCGTCGGGAACACTCACGACCCATAAGCCCGCCCGATCGTCCGTTGTGGGCGCTGGCGGCGTTCTGGTCGGGTGGAGCACATGATGATGAGAAACCGTGTGCGGACTGTCTTCGTCGCCGTGCTCGCCGCGGCGGGCACCCTCTTGAGCACCGCCGCCGAGGCGTCCCCCCAGCCGACCATCACCTCGGGCGTGGTCGCCGAGGGCCTCGCCTATCAGCGGTTCACCTGGGGTGAGCTCCGGGTCGGCGACTGCCACCAGATCAACGGCACGCTCACCTTCTACTCCGACGGCACCGGGTACTGGAGCGCCAGGACCTGGACCGACAGCACGCACAGCGGCGACATCTGGCACACCCGGTTCCAGATCGTGGCGGGCGCGGGCGCCGGTGAGTTCTTCGTGCCGACGCCGCCGAAACCGCACGACTTCCCCACGTTCGACAGCCCGCGCATGGACGACGACGGCCAGCGCTACGACTGGGGCCAGCCCTTCACCTACGACAAGCTCTACTTCAACTCGGCGCGCGAGGTCTACCAGCGCTACAGCTGCTAACCCGCTGCTTGGGGTCGTGAGTGGTATGGCCGGTTCTAACCGGCCATACCACTCACGAGTCCTTACTCCTGGGAAGCCACGGGCTCCTCGGCCTCGGCTTCGGTCTTGGCGGGCTCGAGGTTGGCCGTCCACTCCGTCACGCGGCGCGCGACGTCCTGCGCCGTGAGGCCCAGGCGGGTGAGGACCTCGTCGCGCGAGCCGTGCTCGTGGAACTCCTGCGGCACCGCGAGGTCACGCAACGGCACGTCGCACTCGGCGTCGCGGAAGACCGCCGAAAGTGCCGAGCCGAAGCCGCCGTGGCGTCCGCTGTCCTCGACGGTCACCACGAGCTTGTGCTGCGACGCCAGCGCGACCAGCTCGCCGGGCACCGGGAGCACCCAGCGCGGGTCGACGACCGTCACGCCGATGCCCTGGTCAGCCAGGCGGTCCGCCGCGGCGAGACCGAGCTTCGCGAACGCGCCGACCGCGACCAGGAGCACGTCGGCCTCGGCCGACGCCGCCGGGCGGCGCAGAACGTCGACGACGCCGACGCGCTCGACGGCCGGAACCGAGTCGACCACGCCGCCGCGCGAGAAGCGCAGTGCGCTCGGGCCGTCCGAAATGGACACTGCCTCGCGCAGTTCTTCGCGCAGGGTAAGGGCGTCGCGGGGCGCGGCGACGTGCATGCCGGGGACCATGCCGAGCAGGGACAGGTCCCACATGCCGTGGTGGCTCTTGCCGTCGGGGCCGGTGATGCCCGCGCGGTCGAGGATCAGCGTCACCGGCTGCTTGTGCAGCGCGACGTCCATCAGCAGCTGGTCGAACGCGCGGTTCAGGAACGTCGAGTAGATCGCGACGACCGGGTGCTTGCCGCCCATCGCGAGCCCGGCGGCGGAGGTGACCGCGTGCTGCTCGGCGATGCCGACGTCGTACCAGCGGTCGGGGAACGCCTCGGCGAACTTGTGCAGCCCGGTCGAGCGCAGCATGGCCGCGGTGATGGCGACCACGTCGTCGCGGTCGTGGCCGATCTTGACCATCTCGTCGGCGAACACGCCGGTCCAGCTCGGACCCTTGACCGGGGGCAGCCCGGTCTCGGGGTCGATCGCGTCGGTCTGGTGCATCTGGTCGTGCTCGTCGGAGACGGCGGGCTCGTAGCCGTGCCCCTTCTCCGTCGCGACGTGCACGATGACCGTGCCGCCGAAGCTCTTGGCGTGCTGGAAGGCCTTCTCCAGCGCGACGAGGTCGTGCCCGTCGACCGGGCCGACGTACTTGATGCCGAGATCGGAGAACATCGGCTGGTGCAGCACGGCGTCCTTGAGACCGGCCTTGGCGGCGTGCAGCGCCGCGTAGATCGGCTTCCCGACGACCGGGACGCGCTGCAGCATCGCGCGGCCCATGTCGAGGAAACGCTCGTAGCCGGGCTTCAGCCGCAGCGAAGCCAGATTCTCGGCGAAGCCGCCGATGGTCGGCGAGTACGAGCGGCCGTTGTCGTTGACGACGATGATGACCGGGCGCGAGCGGTCGGCGGCGATGTTGTTCAGCGCCTCCCAGCACATACCGCCGGTGAGCGCGCCGTCACCGACGACGGCGATCGCGTGGCGTCGCTCACCCGAAAGCTTGAAAGCCTTCGCGAGACCGTCGACATACGACAACGCGGTCGAGGCGTGGCTGTTCTCGACGAAGTCGTGCTCGCTCTCGTCGCGCGCCGGATACCCGGTGACCCCGCCGACCTGCCGCAGCTTGTCGAAGCCTGCCTGCCGCCCGGTGACGATCTTGTGCACGTACGCCTGGTGGCCGACGTCCCACACGATCGCGTCACGCGGCGAGTCGAAAACCCGGTGCAGCGCCAATGTCAGCTCGACGACACCGAGGTTCGGGCCGAGGTGCCCGCCCGCGAGGCGGACCTTCTCGACGAGGAAGTCACGGATCTCCGCGGCCAGCCCGCCGAGCTGCTCGTGATCCATCCGCTTCAAGTCAGCCGGTCCGTTGACGGACTCCAGCATCGGCACACCTCACCTCTCGCCTGTTAGTCCGCACAGTCTATCGACGAGTGGCGGTGTGCGACGGTGACCGCGATAATCACACCTTCGGCGTAGACGGATGAGCCCTTGGAGTGGCTTGATGGCGGATTTCTTCATTGGCGGCCGCTGGGTCGACTCAGTGGCGGGCGACACGAGGGAGATTCGCTGTCCAGCGGACAATTCCCTGGTCGCGACGGTCGCGGAGGCGGTACCCGAGGACACGGTGGCGGCCATCACGGCAGCCAGAGTGGCCTACGACACCGGCCCATGGCCGTCGACCTCCTCCGCCGAACGGGGGAACCTCCTGCTGAGAGTCGCCGACCTGCTCGACCGCGACTCTGTCAGCTTCGCCCGCGCCGAGTCACTCGATACGGGGAAGCGGCTCGTCGAGAGCGAGTACGACATGGCCGATATCGCGGCCTGTCTCCGCTACTTCGGCAAGCTCGCAGGCCAGGACGCCGGGCGGATCGTGGACACGGGCAGCGCGGACTCGTTCAGCCGGATCGTGCGCGAGCCGATCGGGGTCTGCGGCCTCATCACCCCATGGAATTACCCGCTGCTGCAGACAGTGTGGAAGATCGCACCGGCGCTGGCGGCCGGGAACACCTTCGTGCTCAAGCCCAGTGAGCTGACCCCGCACACCGCCATCATGTTCATGAAGCTCCTGCAGGAGGCCGGGCTGCCCGACGGCGTCGCCAACCTCGTGCTCGGCGCCGGGCCGCGGGCGGGCGCGCCACTGTCCGAGCATCCGGACGTCGACCTGGTCTCGTTCACCGGCGGGCTGGCGACCGGCAAGATCATCGCCGCGGCGGCGGCCGCGACCGTCAAGAAGGTCGCGCTGGAACTCGGCGGCAAGAACCCCAACGTGGTGTTCGCCGACGCCGATTTCGACACCGCCGTCGACTACGCGCTCACCGCGGTGTTCCTCCACTCCGGCCAGGTCTGCTCGGCGGGCGCGCGGCTGATCGTCGCCGAAGAGTGGCACGACGAGTTCGTGGCCGAAGTCGTCCGCCGCGCCGAACTCATCCGCCTCGGCGGACCGTTCGACGAGCGCGCGGAGACCGGCCCGCTCATCTCGGCCGCGCACCGCGACAAGGTCGAAACCTATGTGGCCAAAGCGATCGAGGAGGGCGCGAAGCTCCTCACCGGCGGCAAGCGGCCGGACGATCCGGCACTTCAGGACGGCTACTACTACCTGCCGACCGTGCTGGACAACGTCAAACCGGGCGGCTTCGCGGTCACCGAGGAATCGTTCGGCCCGGTGCTGACCATCGAGACCTTCGCCGACGAGGACGAGGCGGTCCGCCTCGCCAACGACACCCACTACGGGCTCGCGGGCGGCATCTTCACCAACGACGCCTCGCGCGCGCAACGCGTCGCGGGCAGGCTCCGGCACGGCACCGTGTGGATCAACGACTACCACCCGTATCTGCCGCAGGCGGAATGGGGCGGCTACAAGCAGTCCGGTGTCGGGCGCGAGCTCGGGCCGACCGGGCTGGGCGAATACCAGGAGATCAAGCACATCTACCAGAACCTCAAGCCCGCTCCGCAGCGGTGGTTTTCCGGGGAGTCTGCTTAGCCGAAGGGACGCCAGATGAGTACTGACGACGGACTCGCGGGATTCGGGTACAAGCAGGAACTCGAAAGATCACTCGGCAATTTCCACACCTTCGCAGCCGGCATCAGCTACATCTCGATCCTGACCGGCACGTTCCAGCTGTTCTACTTCGGCTTTTCCTTCGGTGGCCCGGCTTATTGGTGGTCATGGCCGATGGTCTTCGCCGGCCAGCTGATGGTCGCGCTGTCGTTCGCCGAACTCGCCGCGCACTATCCGGTCGCGGGCTCGATCTACAACTGGTCGAAGAAACTCGGCAGCCCGCACGTGGCGTGGCTGGCGGGCTGGATGATGCTCACCGCGTCGATCGTGACCATCGCCGCGGTGGCGCTGGCGTATCAGATCACGCTGCCGCAGATCTGGTCGTTCTTCCAGTTCGTGGCGGATCCCGCGGTCAACGCGGTGATCCTCGGCGGCGTGCTGATCCTGTTCACCACGCTGGTGAACGCCTGGGGCGTCAAGCTGATGGCGACGTTGAACAGCGTGGGCGTGTTCATCGAGCTGATCGCCGCGGTGCTGCTGATCATCGCGCTGGCGGTGAACGTCACGCGCGAGCCGTCCGTGGTGCTGGAGACGCACGACAAGGGCGCGGGCCAGCCGTGGGGCTACTTCGGCGCGTTCCTGGTGGCGTCACTGGCTTCCACGTACGTCATGTACGGCTTCGACACGGCGAGCTCGCTCGGCGAGGAGTCGCACGACCCGCGCAAGAACGCGCCCAAGGCGATCATGCGGGCGCTGATCGCGTCCTTCGTGATCGGCGGGCTCATCCTGCTGCTCGCGCTGATGGCCGTCGGCGACATCAACAACCCCGCGATCGACACGGGCGGGCTGCAGTTCATCGTGCTCGACGTGCTGGGCAGCACGGTCGGCAAGATCTTCCTGGTGGCGGTGGCCATCGCCATCACCGTGTGCAACCTGGCGGTGCAGTCGGCGGCGATCCGGATGATGTTCGCGATGGCCCGCGACAACAACCTGCCGGCCGGGTCGAAGCTCGCGCGCGTGTCGCCGAAGACCAAGACACCGGTGGTGCCCGCGGTGATCACCGGCGTGCTCGCGCTGCTGATACTGGTGGTCAACATCAACCAGCCGCAGATCTTCACGGTGATCACCAGTATCGGCATCATCATGATCTACCTGGCGTACCTGCTGGTGACGGTGCCGATGCTGCTCAAGCGGCTGCGCGGCGAATGGCCGCCGCCCAGGCAGGAGGGCCAGAAGTACTTCTCTCTCGGCAAATTCGGCCTGCCGGTCAACATCCTCGGCGTCCTGTGGGGCGGCGCGGTCGTGGTGAACCTGGCTTGGCCTCGGCGCGACGTCTACAACGCGACGCCGCCGTATCACTGGTATCTGGAATGGGGCGCGGTGCTGTTCGTCGGCATCGTGGCACTGGTCGGGTTCGCGTACTACTGGTTCGTGCTGCGGCACAAGACCGGGGTGCTGGCCGACCACGCGGCGATCGAGGAGGTTCTGGGTGACTGACGAGTACGACTACATCGTGGTCGGCGGCGGCACGGCGGGCTCGGTGGTCGCGGCCAGACTGACCGAGGACCCGTCGGTCACCGTCTGCCTGCTGGAGGCCGGACCGTCCGATGTGGACGATGACGCGGTGCTCTCGCTGACCAAGTGGATGGCACTGCTGGAGTCGGGCTACGACTGGGATTACCTTGTCGAGCCTCAGGAATCCGGCAACTCGTTCCTGCGGCACGCCCGGGCGCGGGTGCTCGGCGGCTGCTCTTCGCACAACTCGTGCATCGCGTTCTGGGCACCGGCCGAGGACTTGGACGAATGGGCGTCGCTCGGCCTGCCCGGCTGGACCGCCGCCGACATTTTCCCGCTGTACCAGCGTCTCGAGACCAACGACGGACCCGGCGACCATCACGGCCGCTCCGGCCCGGTGACCATCCGCTCGGTCAAGCCGCACGACCCGACCGGCGTCGCGCTGCTCGAAGCCTGCACGCAGGCGGGCATCCCCACGACCGAGTTCAACTCGGGCAAGACGGTCACCCACGGCGCGAACTGGTTCCAGATCAACGCCCGCGAGGACGGCACGCGCTCGTCGGCCTCGGTCTCGTACCTGCACCCGGTGCTGGACCGGCCCAACCTCGACGTCCGCACCGGCGCCCGCGTCCGGCGGCTGATCTTCGACGGCAAACGCTGCACCGGCGCCGAATACCTGGCCGACGACCTGATCCACGGCGTCCCGCTGCGCGCACGGCGCGAGGTCATCCTGAGCTCGGGCGCGATCGACACGCCCAAGCTGCTGATGCTGTCCGGCATCGGCCCGGCCGAGCATCTGCGGGACGTCGGCGTCGACGTGCTCGTCGACGCCCCCGGTGTCGGCTCGAACCTCCAGGACCACCCCGAGGGCGTGATCCAGTGGGACGCCAAGCAGCCCATGGTCACCGAATCGACGCAGTGGTGGGAAATCGGGATCTTCACGACGACCGAGGACGGCCTCGACCGCCCGGACCTGATGTTCCACTACGGGTCCGTGCCGTTCGACATGAACACGCTGCGCCACGGTTATCCCACCACGGAGAACGGCTTCTGCCTGACCCCGAACGTCACGCGCAGCCGGTCGACGGGCACGGTTCGCTTGCGCAGCAGGGATTACCGTGACAAGCCACGGGTGGACCCGCGGTACTTCAGCGACCCGCACGACATGCGCGTGATGACGTACGGCATCCGGCTCGCCCGCAAGATCGCCGGCCAGCCCGCGCTGGCTGACTGGGCGGGCGCCGAGCTCGCGCCGGGCCCGGACGCCCAGTCCGACGACGAGATCGCCGACTACCTGCGCAAGACGCACAACACGGTGTACCACCCGTCGTGCACCGCGAAAATGGGCGGCGACGACGACCCGATGGCCGTGCTGGACGCCCGCCTGCGCGTGCGCGGCGTCGACGGCCTGCGCGTCGCGGACGGCTCAGCGATGCCGTTCCTGGTCGCGGTCAACCCGTGCATCACGACCATGGCGATCGGCGAGAAATGCGCCGACCTGCTGAAAGAGGACGCCTAGCGGGTCGTGAGTGTTTACGCCGGTTAGAACCCAATGCTGGGTAGTTGAGGCTTGGCCTGCGTCGTCCATCGACACGTGAGCACATGAAACCCGAGTCGGCCGGGCCGTCATCGGTGGCCCGACCGCAAGCATCTAACGTCCACAAAGGACTCAATCGGCGGAATTTTGCCCCGCAATGTCGTATTTGCCCGATTTATGGGGCGGGGCGGACGGAACGAACGGGGCGTATGCGTCGCTCAGCGTTGCGAACGCCCCGTTCACAACGTTCAACCACCCCTGCGGCACCCGCCGAGCAGCGGGCCGACCTCAGCGGCTTACCGCCACTGCTCGTCCACGCGGCGTCCGGCGACGCCGTGCTCCAGGAAGCCCAGTTGCTCGCCAGGAACGCGAAGCGTGCGGGGTGCAGGTCACGATGACGATCTATCCGGTCCCGACACACGACTTCCATCTCTTCTAGAGGTTCCTGCACGAAGCGGCGGCCGAAGTCTCGTAAGTCTGTATCATCCCCGGAACCGACTTCCGAGGAGACGGATGAATCGCGAGAACCCGCCGGCGGGCATCGATCTGGATCGGCCGAACGCGGCGCGCGCCTACGACTGGGCGATCGGCGGCACCGCGAACTGGGCGATCGACCGGCAGTACGGCGAGAAGGCGCTCGCGGCGTACCCGCAGCTGCGCCAGGCGGCGCGGGCGAACCGCGCGTTCCTCGGCCGCGCCGTGCGCTACTGCGTGGAAAACGGGGTCACGCAGTTCCTCGACCTCGGCTCCGGCATCCCGACCATGGGCAACGTGCACGAGATCGCCGACGAGCTCGACCCGGAAAGCCGGTGCGTCTATGTCGACATCGAGCCGGTGGCGGTCGCGCACGCGCGGATCCTGCTCGAAGAGGAGGGCGACCCGGACCGCCACGCCGTGGTGCACGCCGACCTCTGCAACACCCGCGAGGTGTGGAAGGCGGCGCTCGAGACGGGCGTACTCGACCCGGACAAGCCGATCGGCCTGCTCACGGTGGCCGTGCTGCACTTCGTGCCGGACGAGACCGGCGTGGCGGGTTCCATCCGCGCCTACCGCGACCTGCTGCCTGTCGGGTCGTTGTACGTGATCTCGCATCTGACCGACTCCGAGGCCGAGACCGACACGAAGAGCCAGCTGCAGCAGCTGAAGGAAGTCAGCAAGCGCTCCAGTACCCCGGGCGTCCTGCGCTCCACCGAAGAGGTGCGGGCGTTCTTCGGCGACTTCGAGCTGGTGGAGCCCGGCTTGGTGCCGGTCGGCGACTGGCACCCCGACGACCTGGGCTCGACGCCCAGGACGGCCATCGGCGGGGTCGCCCGCAAGGTTCGCTAAGGGGCTCGTGAGCGTTGCGGCGGTTAGAAC
>NZ_JBHWEB010000149.1:0-10576 GCF_042734395.1 Amycolatopsis sp. NPDC059657
GGGGGGGGGTTCGGGGGCTCCGGGTTCAAAGGGGGTGTGTCGGTCTGCCGGGGGGGGGCCGGTGGGGCCCCCCCGCGCCCCCCCTGGACGCCGGTCGTACTCGGGTGATCTCGCGGTGCCGCCAGCGGCCGCCCGGGCGCGGATAGCGTGTGCAAGATCCACGAGACGCGCCCTAACCACCCGTTCGCCTGCCCTGAAATCCCTTGCCGCCCTTGGCGGTCGGCGCTACCTTGGATTGTGACCGGATGACCGACTTTGGTCATCTGGTCATCGAGTCAGGGGGTATGCGAACATGCCGTATGCCAGAACCATCGAAGGACCGGGCGGACCGGATCCTGGACGCGGCGGCGGCGCTGCTGATCCGGTACGGCTACCGGAAGGTGACCGTCGAGGACGTCGCCAGGCAGGCGGGTATCGGCAAGGGCACGGTCTACCTGCATTGGCGCACCAAGGAAAAACTGTTCGAAGCCGTGATTCTGCGTGCCTACATCGAGCTGTGCGGCGAGCTGCTCGACCGGATCAGGGAAGATCCGGCCGAGGTCGTCCCGCACCGGTTCCTGCGCGCGTCCTATCTGGCCACCATGCGGCGCCCGCTGATGCTCGCGCTGCTGACCGGCGACAGCAGTGAGCTGATCGGCTCACTGAAACGCGATTCCTCTTATCAGGCACAGGAAGCTGTGGTCACCGACCGCTTCGCCACCATGATGGCCGAGCGTGGGCTGATCCGGTCCGACGTGCCGAACGTGCAGTACGCGCTGCAGGCGGTCGGCTCCGGTTTCTACCTCGTCGACAACCTCAGCGAAGAAGGCGCCGGGCTCACGCTGGAGGCCAAGGCCGACCTGCTGGCGTACACGGTGCGCAGCGCCTTCGAGCCGGCCGAACCGGCGGATCCGGCCGCCGTCGCCGCGACCGCCGCCGAGCTCGTGACCCTGCTCGAAGGCTTGCTTTCCATCTACCACAAGGGAATCTACGCCGAGCCCGGCTAGCACAGGCGCCTCGGCGGGAAATGGGGAGAACATGACCGCCACGCTCGCCGACACCTGGGGCGTCCACGAATCACAGTTCTGGCTGCGGGGGAAGCAGCCCGAAAAGCGCGTCGAATTCAGCGAGAAGTCCGGGATGTGGAACGTCTACGGCCACCAGGAGGCGCTGCGGATCCTCGCCGACCCTGCCACCTTCTCGTCGGACATCATCCGCGTCGTGCCGGAAGGGACCTTCCCCGACCAGGACCAGGACTCGCTCTCCGCCGGCAACCTGATCCAGCTCGACCCGCCGATGCACACCAAGCTCCGCAAGCTGGTCAGCCACGCGTTCACGCCGAAGGTCGTCGCCGACCTGGAGCCGCGGATCGCCAAGATCACCACCGAGCTGCTCGACAAGGTCGACGGCACCGGGCGGCTGGAGCTGGTCGAGGACCTCGCGTATCCGCTGCCGGTGATCGTGATCGCGGAGCTGCTGGGCGTCCCGGCGAGCGACCGTGAGCTGTTCAAGGGCTGGGTCGACAAGATGCTCGACAACGACGAGGAATTCTCGCTGAACGAGCCGACTGAGAAGCAGCAGAAGCGGCTCAAGGAGACCATGGCCGTGAGCCAGCTCCTCAGTGACTACATCACCGAGCACGCCGACGAGCGCAAGCGCCATCCCCGCGAAGACCTGCTCACCAAGCTCATCGAAGCGCAGGTCGACGGCGAGAGCCTGAGCCCGGTGCAGGTGGCGAACTTCGCGAAGCTGCTGCTCGTCGCCGGGCACATCACCACCACCATGCTGCTCGGCAACACGATGCTGTGCCTCGACGCGCATCCCGGCGAATGGGAGTCCGCACGCGCCGACCGCTCGACCGTGCCCGCGGTGATCGAGGAGTCGCTGCGGTTCCTCAGCCCGTTCGCGGCGGTGGCCAGGGTGACCAATGTCGAGGCCGACTTCGGCGGCACGGTCATCCCGCCGGATCACATGATCATGGTGTGGATCGCCGCGGCCAACCGCGACGAGCGCACGTTCACCGAACCGGACACGTTCGTCCCGGCGCGTGACCCGAACCCGCACCTGGCGTTCGGCCGCGGCGTGCACTTCTGCCTCGGCGCGCCGCTGGCCAGGCTGGAGGGCCGGGTCGCGATGAACCTGCTGCTCGACCGCTACCCGGCGCTGCGCTCGGACCCCGGCACCCGGCCGGAGTTCCAGCCGAGCCCGAACATGACCGGCGTGCGCAAGCTCCCACTGCTCGCCGGCTAAACGGGGTCGTGAGTGGTACGGCCGGTTCTAACCGGCCGTACCACTCACGAGGGCCTTCTTGCTGGGAAGCGCCAGCAGCACCAAGGGCACCACCAAGCCGAGCGCCGTCGTGGCCACGATGAGCACCTTGTCGATCTGCTCGAAGTGCTCGATGTGGCCGAGGTGGTAGAAGAAGTGCGGCGCGCCGTAGAGCAGAGTCGCGATGGCGGCGACCCGGGCGGCGAGTGTGGTGCCTGTCACGGCCGCGCCGATCAGGACGGCCGCCATGGCCAGGTTCAGCCCGCCGAAGTCACGCAGCAGGTGTTCGTTGAACGGGCCGTCCATCGCCACCCAGCCGCGCCGGAAACCGGGAAAATCCTGGTAGAAGCCGGTCGGCGTGAGGCTCGCCCACACCCCTGGCACAAGCTCCAGCAGGCCGAAGAGTACGAGCAGGACACGGGTCAGTTTGGTTTGCATGTACTACAGAAGAGACGGCGACCCGGAATGTGACACCGGCTAAGGTCGCGGAGTGACCACCCCAGCCACCCGAGCCGACGCGCTGCACCTGACCGGCGAACGCACGGTGCCCGGCATCGCCGAGGAGACCTACTGGTTCAGGCGCCACGAGGCCGCCTACCTCGCGCTGCTGCCGTACTGCGACGGCGCGACCGTGCTCGAGGCCGGCTGTGGCGAAGGTTACGGCGCCGGGCTGATCGCCACGACCGCCGAGCGCGTGCTCGCGCTGGACTATGACGTGGACACCACCGAACATGTCGCGCGGCGGTATCCCGAGGTGGGTGTCGCACGGGCGAACCTCGCGTTCCTGCCGGTGCGGACGTCCACTGTGGACGTCGTGGCGAACTTCCAGGTGATCGAGCATCTGTGGGACCAGGGCGGCTTTCTCGCCGAATGCCACCGCGTGCTCAAGCCAGGTGGCAAACTGCTGGTGACGACGCCGAACCGGATCACCTTCAGCCCGGACAGCGACACACCGCTCAATCCCTTTCACACCAGGGAACTCGCACCGTCCGAATTGGACTCCCTGCTGACCGGTGCCGGATTCGAGGTCGAGCTGCTGCACGGCCTGCACCACGGCGGACCGCTCGAGGAGCTCGACGCGCGCTACGGCGGGTCGATCATCGACGCGCAGCTCGACGTCGTGATGGGGCATCTGCCGGGTCAGGCCACCTGGCCGCCGAAGCTGCTCGCGGATGTCGCGGCCATCAAGGCGGAGGACTTCACCATCCACGGCGCGGACCTCGACGCCAGCCTGGACCTCGTCGCGGTGGCGGTCCGGCCGTGAACTCGAGCGAAGGCACGTTCTGCCTGGTCGTGCACAGTCACCTGCCCTGGCTGGCCCACCACGGCTCCTGGCCGGTCGGCGAGGAATGGCTTTACCAGGCCTGGGCGCATTCGTACCTGCCGATGGTCGACCTGCTCGACCGGTTCGCCGACGAGGGCAAGCGCGACGTGCTCACGCTGGGCGTCACGCCGGTGCTCGCCGCGCAGCTCGACGACCCGTACTGCCTGCGCACGTTCCACGACTGGCTCGGGCACTGGCAGCTGCGCGCACAGCAGGCTTCCACGCTCTGGCAAGGCGATCCGCTGCTGCGCGAGCTCGCCGCCGCCGAGCACCGGACCGCGATGCGGGCCTCCGAAGCACTGGAAACCAGGTGGCGGCACGGCTTCTCGCCGGTCTTGCGGTCCTTTGTGGACAACAGGACGATCGAGCTGCTCGGCGGGCCGCTGACGCATCCGTTCCAGCCGCTGCTCGACCCGCGGATTCGGGCCTTCGCGCTGCGCGGCGGTCTCGACGACACCGCGCTGCGGATCGGCCACCGGCCGGAAGGCATCTGGGCACCCGAATGCGGCTACGAGCCCGGCATGGAAGCCGGCTACGCGCAGGCGGGCGTGCGGCGGTTCATGGTCGACGGGCCGTCGCTCAAGGGTGACACGTCACAGGCGCGCACGGTCGGTGACTCGGACGTGCTGTGCTTCGGCCGGGATCTCGAAGTCACGTATCGCGTGTGGTCGCCGAAGGCCGGTTATCCCGGCCACGCCGCCTACCGGGACTTCCACACCTGGGACCACCGGGTCGGGCTCAAGCCGTCACGGGTGACCGGCAAGACGGTCGAGCCGCCGGACAAGGCGCCGTACGATCCGGCGCTCGCCGCGGACACGCTTCGCTTGCACGTCAAGGATTTCGTGGACACGGTCGTCACGCGGCTGCGTGAACTGCGGGCTCAGCACGACCGCGAGCCGATGGTCGTCGCCGCCTACGACACCGAGTTGTTCGGCCACTGGTGGCACGAAGGACCGGCGTGGCTGGAAGGCGTGCTGCGCGCGCTGCCGGAAGTGGGTGTGCGGGTCACCACGCTGCGCGGCGCGGCCGAAGCCGGGCACGTCGGCGGGGCCGTCGACCTGCCGGCGTCCTCGTGGGGCTCCGGCAAGGACTGGCGGGTCTGGGACGGCGAGCAGGTCGCCGACATGGTCGACGCGAACACCGCCTTGCAGGAACGGCTGCTCAAGCACGTCGAGCCGGGTACCGCGCGCGACGCCGTGCGCGACCAGGCCGTCATGGAGGCCATGCTCGCGCTGTCCAGCGACTGGGCGTTCATGGTCACCAAGGACTCGGCGGCCGACTACGCGCGACGCCGGGCCGCCGTGCACACGGAACGCTTCGACGCGCTCATCAGCTCACCGGACCGCGAGCGGCTCGCCGCGGAATACCGGGCACAGGACCGCCCGTTCGGACATCTCGACGCACGAAACCTCTAGGGAGAAGAAACTTGAGCATTCACGACATCCCGCTGCGCACGCTCTCCGGCGAGCCGTCCACGCTGGGCTCGCTCGGCGGCAAGGCGCTGCTCGTGGTCAACGTGGCCTCGAAGTGCGGGCTGACGCCGCAGTACACCGGGCTGGAGAAGCTGCAGGAGACCTACGCGGACAAGGGTTTCTCGGTCGTCGGCTTCCCGTGCAACCAGTTCGGCGGGCAGGAGCCTGGCAGTGCCGAGGAGATCGCGACGTTCTGCTCGACGACGTACGGCGTGAGCTTCCCGCTGTTCGAGAAGATCGACGTGAACGGCGACGACCGCCACCCGCTCTACGCGGAACTGACCCAGGCCGCCGACTCCGAGGGCGCCGCGGGCGACATCCAGTGGAACTTCGAGAAGTTCTTGATCAGCGCCGACGGCGAGGTGCTCGCCCGCTTCCGCCCGCAGACCACCCCCGACGACGAGACCCTGGTCAAGGCCGTCGAAGCGGCGCTTCCGCGCTGATCCCATCCCCCGCCACTCCCAGGGGGCCGGCCCCACGTCCAGCTTATCGGGGCCCCGCCGGAAGCCAGGGCGGGCAAGATCAACAAGCCGGGGTTGTCCACACCGGACGACCCCTGTGGACAACCGGCATATACCCAGGTCAGGCCCGCACCGCGAACTGGACGATCTCGTCCAGCGCGCGCCTGGGCTCGGCCGGGACCGGCTGGGCGCTGACCGGCGCCCAGCCGACCCGGATCACCGCCTGCGGGAACCAGCCGCCGAGCAGTTCGGCGCGGAGCACGGCGCGGGTGTCCGCGATGCTCAACGGCGTGGTCAGCAGGCAGCTCGCCAAGCCGAGACTGGTGGCGGTGAGCAGTACCCGGCTGGCGGTCTCACCCGCGCGCAGCCGCGCCTGCCGGTCGTCGGTGCCCGTGCCGAGCACGAACAGCTCGGATTCACGGTCGAAGTCGAGTGTCGGTGACGTCCACGCGAGACCGTTCACCTCGAGCAGTTCCAGCAGCAGCGCCGGATCGACGGACCGCCTGCGCTCGGCTTCCGCGATCGCGTGCACGAGCCTCGGCCGGATCGCGCCGTCACGCACCAGCTCGACGGTGACCAGCCCCTTGGCGCCCGCGCAGTGCGAAAGCCAGGTCAGATGCGCTTCGGGCACTTTCCAGTCGCTGTAGCGGCGCGGGTCGTCGCGGCGGCGGCCGATGGCGGCCGCCAGTGAGATCTCGTCGGCGGCGGGCTCGCCGCGGATCAGCTCGATGGTCGCCAGCAGCTCGGGAACGCCGGCGTCGGGCAGCCGCTGCACCCGCGTGCGCCAGCCGAGCCCGGCCAGCGCGATCCGCAGATGATGCAGCGCGGAGCCACAGCTGAACAGCAGCGCGGAGCCGTTGGGATCGGTTTCGGGACACTGCCGGTCACGCCCGGCGTAGAGATGCAGCGTCTGGCCGTCGACCACCCAGCGCCACGGCTGCGAGTTGCGCGGTGACGGCGCGCGCACCGCGAGCGTCAGCGCCTCGCGCAAGACGGACTCGTCAAACGGCCCGGGATCTGTCCACGGCATCTCCGGCAAGCTGATCACTTGGGCACTCTGTCAAAACTCCGAGTGGCCGCGTCAGGGCCGAAAGTCACCAG
Organism: Amycolatopsis sp. NPDC059657; assembly: GCF_042734395.1. Classification (NCBI taxonomy): domain Bacteria; kingdom Bacillati; phylum Actinomycetota; class Actinomycetes; order Pseudonocardiales; family Pseudonocardiaceae; genus Amycolatopsis; species Amycolatopsis sp. NPDC059657. Next base: position 6,606 of record NZ_JBHWEB010000149.1, read on the forward strand.
AAAACGGGGCCTTCAGGGCAGTGGCACGGACCAGAAGACCCGCGTGCCGCCTCCCGGCCTCGGCGACACGGTCAGCGTCCCGTGGTGCTGTTCCGCCCGGTCAGCGAGATTCCGCAGCCCACTGCCCTCCGGGCTGCCGCCGATGCCGATCCCGTCGTCGGTCACCTCGACGCTGACTTCGTCCTCCATGGCGACGGTGACCGTCAGCATCTTCGCCCGCGCGTGCCGCAACACGTTGCTGATCGCCTCCCGCACCACCGCCTCGACCTGGTCGGCCAGCCCGGCGGGCACCACCCCGAGCGGGCCGGACAGCCGCACCACCGAGCGCAGCCCGGCGTCGGCGGTCAGTTCGGCGACGGCCTCGTGCAGCCGCTTGCGCAGCCGGGAGGTGCCATCGTGGTCGCCGTGCAGGTCGAAGATCGTGGTGCGGATGTCGCTGATCACGCCCTGGAGGTCCTCGATCCCGTCGCCGAGTCGTCGCTGTGTCTCCGGCGACCGGCTGCGATGCCGGGTCGCCTGCAGTGAAAGGCCGATGGTGAACAGCCGCTGGATGACCCGGTCGTGCAGATCACGGGCGATGCGCTCCCGGTCGGCCAGCAGCCCCAGCTCATAGCGCTGCCGCTGCTCACGGGCGACCTGCAACGCCAGCGCGGCCTGGTCGGTGAACGACGCGACGAACGGAACCTGTTCCGCCTCAAAGCTTTCGCCGCCGAGCTTGCGCAGCACGGCGAGCACCCCTGAGACCGAACCCGCCGTCCGCAACGGCAACGCCAGCACCGGCCCCAGCTTCACCCCGGCCTCCGACGACAGGTCGTAGCTCAACCCGTGCGCGCGGCAGGGTATCCGGGTGCGGAACGCCTCTCCACACGTCGAGCCCTCGATCGGGATCGTGCGGCCGACGACGGCCCCCTCGTCGAACCCCGAGGACATCGTGATCACCAGGTCGGTGACCTCGTCGGCGGGTGTCTCCGGATCCGTCGGCAGCGCGAGGAAGCCGTAGTCGGCGCCCGCCAATTGACACGCGCGTTCGGCGATGAGCCGTAACACGTCATCGGCATCCGCACCGGCCAGCAGCTCGGACCTGATCTCGTCGGCGGCCGCACGCCACTGCACCCGCCTGCGCGACTCTTCGTTCAGCCGCACGTTCTCGATCGCGATCCCGGCCATCGCGGCCAGCGCCTGCAGCACTTCGCCGTCGTCGTCGCTGAACGAACGGCCGCCTGCCTTGTCCGTCAAATAGAGATTGCCGAACATCCGATCCCGCACCCGGACCGGCACGCCGATGAACGAGCCCATCGGCTGGTGCCCACCGGGAAGCCCGGCGGCAGCCGGAAATTGGGAAAGTTCTTGCAGTCTCACCGGTTGCGAGGCGTCGAGCAGCAACCCGAGCAGGCCATGGCCGACGGGAAACGAGGTCGCGACGCCCTTGCCCGCGCCTTCCTGAACGAATTCGGAAAGCCCGCCACCGGCTTTGAACACGCCGATGGCGCCATAGCCGGCATCCGTGAGCTTGATCGCCGCGCGCACGATGCGGCGCAGTGTCGCCTCGAGTTCGAGCCCGGAGGTGACCGCGAGCAGCGCGTCGAGCAGGCCGTCCATCAGTTCCCGCGCGTCGACGAGAAGATTCACGCGGTGCTGGATTTCGGATACGAGCTCGCGCAGCCGCAACTGGGACATCTGGTCCAGCTGGCTAGGCTGAGGACCGTCGGAAGTTGAGCGGTCGCTCTCGGTCACTGGCTGAGGGTCTCACCCATTCCCCGGGAATGACAGCGCCGTTCAGGCTAAGTGCCCCGTCTGCCGTCCCGCAGGCGGCTGGCCAGCGCGGCCGCCTGCGCGCGCCGCTGCACGCCCAGCTTCGTGAGCAGCCTGGATACGTAGTTCTTGACCGTTTTTTCCGCCAGGTGCAAGCGTTCTGAGATCTGCCGGTTGGTAAGTCCCTCACTGATCAGGTCGAGCAATTCCCGCTCACGGCCCGTTAATTCCTTGAGTGGCCCGCCGTGCTCGGCGTCCGCGCGGACCTTGGCCATCAGCGTCGCGGCGGCCCGGTTGTCGAGCAGCGAACGCCCGGCGCCGACGTCACGGACGGCACTGATCAGCCGGACGCCGTCGATGTCCTTGATGACGTACCCACATGCGCCCGCCAAGATCGCGTCGAGCATCGCCTGCTCGTCGGTGAATGACGTGAGCATGAGGCACTTCAGTGCCGGCAGCCGCGACCGGAGTTCGCGGCACAGCTCGATGCCATTGCCGTCGGGCAGCCGGATGTCGAGTACGGCCACATCCGGGCGCAGCGCCGGAATCCGCGCGATCGACTGGGCGACCGTCGCCGCCTCCCCGATCACCAGCAGGTCTTCGGCCGAGTCCAGCAGATCGGCGACACCGCGCCGCACCACCTCGTGATCATCGACCAGGAACACCTTGATCATCTTCCCCCCTGCTTGCGTCACACAGTGAAGATCGCTCAACCCCCCTCCGATGTGACGCGTGTGCCCGAAACGACCTCGGCGGCGATCCGGACGTACTCGCCGTCCTTCTTGATTCCCCACGGCCACGGCCGGAGTCCCGCCAGCTTGGCGAGTTCGGCGGCGTCCTTGACCGCGGTCGCGTGCCCGACAACCGTGACACTCCAGCCGCCGCCGAGGTCCGCCAGGACGTCGTCGGCCTGGAACGCCACGACCGCGTCGCGCACGGCCTTGGCGACATCGGAGTCCACCACCCGCATGATGACCGCGCTTTCCCTGACCGCGAACGGGACCAGCCGCACCGCGGGCAGCGCGTGCGCCGAGTGGACCAGCCTACCGAGTGAGACCGTGCCGAGCAGCCGCAGGCATTCGCGGTAACTCAATTCGTTCACCCCGGCCCGCTCGTACATACCGTCCCTCCAACGGAAAGTCCCTGCTGGCCGCTCGATTGTGGCCCGGTGACCCGGTGACCGGGGAGGGCCGAAGGTCATCGACCTACGCCCCTTGTTCCACAAGCCGAGGAGGAGGGGCCCATGGGTCCTCACCCTTGAGGACCAAAGTCTCTTAACCGGGTGTCACGGATCCCGCATGCTGTGTCACGAATCCGTCGTGGCGAGGAGGCCTGGTGCCGATGACAACGAGATTCGTGCTCGGACGATCCATCAGGGTCGAACGCCAGCCCACGACCGAGGATCTGGCCACCGACGGCCAGGTCCGCATCGCCCTGCACGTGGCCAACCGCGTGCAGGGCACCCACGTCATCCGGCCGTGGTGCTTCGAGGTCGAAGAGGACCGCATCGAGGTCTGGCTGGAGAGCGACCGTGCGTGGCCGGGCACGATGCCGCCCTCGCGCGAGGTCAGGGTCAACTGTGGCGCGGCGATCTTCAACCTGCGCACCGGTCTGCGGGCGAGCGGGCGGTCGTCGGCGACCCACCTGCTGCCGAACCGGCGGCGCCCCGGTCACCTCGCGACGGTCTGGCTCAAGGGTGCGCGGCCGCCGGCGTTCGCCGATCAGGCGCTGTACCGCGCGATCGCACACTGGCGCCCGCACCCGCACCCCTTCGACCGGCGCCCGGTCGCGCCGAACATCACCACCGCGCTGGCCCGTGCCGCCCGTGCCGAGGGCCTCGACCTGGTACAGAGCCACGACTCCACAATGGACGGACGCGACGCGAGAGCGCCGATGGTGGCCGAGATCGTCTCGCGCGGCGACACCGCGCTCGACCAGCTGCACGCGGGCCAGGCCATGCAGCGCGTGCTGCTCGCGGCGACCGCTTCCGGCGTCAGCGCCTCGTACAGCATCCCGGACGAGGCCATCAAGAAGACCCGCACGACCCGCGGCAGGCGTGACGGCGACACCTACTCCCAGGTGATCATCAGGTTCGGCTACGGCTACGCGGCCGTCACCAAGACGACCTTCTGAAAAAGGCTCGTGAGCGTTGGGGGGGGGGGGGGGGCGGCACGGCCCCCCCCCGCCCCCCCCCCAGGGCATAGGAGTCGGGGGGTGGT
>NZ_JBHWEB010000149.1:10586-21275 GCF_042734395.1 Amycolatopsis sp. NPDC059657
AACACAATCATTACTTAATAAATCGCGTTTGGCGGGGGGGGGGCCGATCCCCCCCCCCCCCAACGCTCACGAGCCCTGACCTGTGGAAATGGCCTTGCGATTGAGGTCGGCGACGCTCGGGTCCAGTTTCAGCACCCGCCGGTCATACGTGTAGAAGCCGTTGACCTCGTTCTCGACATCGGTCAGCTGCGTGTAGATCGCGCCGGAAAGCCCTGTCTCACCGATGATTTCGACCAAAGCCTCGCTGGCCTCGCCGTAGCGTGACGTCAGTGTCTCCGAGTCGGGGCACATCTCGTAGGCGTCCGGCGGCCCCGGCCACCGGTGCTCGTCGAGCACCAGGCCGAGCCCGCCGTACTCACCGTCCACAATGGCCCGTTCACCCGAGATCAGCGGAACGCCGGGGCCGACGTAGGTGTGGTCGTCGTAGACGTCGCCCGCACCGGAATCCGGGTGGGAGAAACAACAGTTGACCCCGCTCGAAGCCACCACGAGCCGCGTCGGGTCGAGGTCCTTGACCAGCGCGGCGATCCTGGCCGTGTCGAACTCGCCCCAGCCCTCGTTGAACGGGACCCAGCCGATGATCGACGGGACGTTGCGCAGCTGCGCGATCATCGCCACCAGCTCGTTTTCGAAGCGCGCCTTGGCTTCGGGCACCGGATCGGGTTCCGGCGCCTGCGGGCCGTCGAAATGCATCGGCAGCGACGGCATGTCCTGCCACACCAGCAATCCCAGCCGGTCCGCCCAGTAATACCACCGCGCCGGCTCCACTTTGACGTGCTTGCGGACGAAGTTGAACCCGAGTTCCTTCGCCTTCTCCAGATCGAACCGCAGCGCCCCATCGGTCGGCGCCGTCGAGATGCCATCCGGCCAATAACCCTGGTCGAGCGGGCCGTGCAGGAAAGTGATCCGGCCGTTCAACGCGATGCGCGGCCGTCCTTCGGAGTCAGGGAGCAAGCCGACCGTGCGCAAGCCCGCATAGCCGCGCACGACATCGGAGCCCACGCGGACGGTCACGTCGTACAGGAAGGGATCCTCGGGTGACCACAGCCGCGGCTCCGGAATGTCGACGCGGTCGCCGCTCGTCCGCGCGACCTCGCCGTCCGGCGTCGAGACCACGATCTCCCAGCCCGTGTGCGGCCCGACGATGTCCGGGCGCACACGGAACCCCGTCAGGTCCGGCGTGATGTCCAAACCGGAGACATACGTCGCGGGCACGGGCTCCAGCCACACCGTCTGCCAGATGCCCGACGACGCCGTGTAGAAGATCCCGCCCGGCGTCGCGCGTTGCTTGCCGACCGGGAACGTCTCGACGTCGGTCCGGTCTTGGGCGTGCACGACCAGTTCCTGCGAACCGGTTTCACGCAGGACGTCGGTCACGTCCACCGAGAAGGCCGTGTAGCCGCCCTCGTGGGTCGCGACGTGCTGGTTGTTGACCCAGACGGACGCTTGCTGATCGACGGCGCCGAAATGCAGGAGTACCCGGTCGCCCGCCCACCCCGGTGGGATTTCGAACACGCGGCGATAGCGCATCCGGTCGTCGTGCCGCCCGATCCCGGACAACGCCGACTCCGGCGGATACGGCACGCGGATCCGCTCGTCACGGCCGTAGTCCCAGGTCCCGTTGAGATTCAGCCAGCGCTCGCGCACCAGCGCGGGCCGGGGATACTCCGGCAGCGCGTCGGCTTCCCAAGGTGTCGTCAGTGTGCCGCCCGTCACAGTGATGGCCTGCTCCTTTCCCGCGAGGTTCGAGTCTCACCGACTGGTGAGTAACCTGCTGTGTCATGCGTGTGCTGATGTTGTCGTGGGAGTACCCACCGGTGGTCGTCGGCGGATTGTCCCGGCACGTGCACGCGCTGGCTCGGCACCTGAGCCGACGCGGGCACGAGGTGGTCGTGCTCTGCCGTCACACCGCGGGCACCGACGCCGAGACCCACCCGCGCACCGACCGCGTGGTCGACGGCGTGCGGATCATCCGGGTCGCCGAGGATCCCGCCCACCTCACCTTCGAGCGCGACCTGGTCGCCTGGACGCTGGCCATGGGCCACGCGATGATCCGCGCGGCCACCGACCTGCTGCGCACCTGGCGGCCCGATGTCGTGCACGCCCACGACTGGCTCGTCACCCACCCTGCCATCGCGGTCGCCGAGGCGGCCAGGGTGCCGCTCGTGGGCACCATCCACGCGACAGAGGCCGGCCGTCACTCCGGCTGGCTCTCGCAGCCGCTCAGCCAGCAGGTGCACTCGGTCGAATGGTGGCTGGCGAACAGGGTCGACGCGCTGATCACCTGCTCGCAGGCGATGCGCAAGGAGGTCGCGCACCTGTTCGAGGTCGAGGCCGACGACATCACGGTCATCCACAACGGCATCGAGGAACGCAGCTGGCAGGTCCCCGAGGACGAGATCGCGCACGCACGCGAGGTCTACAGCCCGTCAGGGGCGCCGCTGCTGCTGTTCTTCGGCAGGCTGGAGTGGGAAAAAGGGGTGCAGGACCTGCTGGCCGCGTTGCCGAGGATCCGGCGCTCCCGGCCGGGCACCCGCCTGGTCGTGGCTGGCAAGGGACGTCATCTCGAGGAGCTCGTCGAGCAGGCGCGCAAGCTGCGGATCCGGCGCGCGGTGGACTTCGTCGGGCATCTCACCGACCGCGAGCTGCGTGCGGTGCTGGCCGCTTCGGACGCCGTCGTGCTGCCCAGCCGTTACGAGCCGTTCGGCATCGTCGCGCTCGAAGCGGCGGCCGCTAAGGCGCCTCTGGTCGCGTCGACCGCGGGCGGGCTCGGCGAAGTGGTGATCGACGGCGAAACCGGCCTCGCGTTCACGCCCGGCGACGTCGACGCGCTGGCGACGGCCGTGGAAGCCGTGCTGGAAGACGAAACCGCGGCGACCCGGCGGGCGCTGGCCGCCCAGTCCCGGCTCGCCGCGGACTTCGATTGGGACCGGATCGCCGAGGCGACCGCGGCGGTCTACCGCCGCGCGAAGACAGGCGAACCGGTCGAATTCGGGCGGCCCAAGATCGCTACGGGCAACGCCTTCGAACTCTAGGTATCCGGATTACCAATGACAGGGCCGGACGCAGACCGGCGCCGCGGACGCGGTCGTCGGCACGACCGTGGCCCCGGCCAGCGCCAGCACCGTGAAAACAGCGGCCAGCACAGCTCTCAACTGCGTTTTCATGGGGACTCCTCAGGGATGACAGGCGTGATACCGCCTGCGCAGAGCATCCGCGCGCCGTCCCCGCGAAACAATAGGTAGAACACCAGGTATGGGTACGTATTTCGGTTTTCCGTCAGAAAACCGGCAACAGGACCCCGTGTTCTGAGGCCGGACGGCTCCCCCGGATACGCCGTTCGGACGCGTCGATCGCCACGTCGTTGATGCTCGCCTCGCGCCGCCGCATCAGCCCGCTGTCGTCGAACTCCCAGAGTTCGTTGCCATAGCTGCGGAACCACTGGCCGTCCGCGTCATGCGACTCGTACTGGAACCGGACACCGATCCGGTTGCCCCGGAAGCCCCACAGCTCCTTTCGCAATGCGTAGTCGAGTTCCCGCGCCCACTTGGCCGTCAGGAACTCGACGATCTGCGCGCGCCCGACGACATGCCGGTCACGGTTACGCCAGACGCAGTCCTCGGTGTACGCGAGCGCGACGCGTTCGGGGTCGCGGGTGTTCCAGTTGTCTTCGGCGGCCTGGACCTTCTGGCGCGCGGTCGCTTCGTCGAACTGCATGGGTGGCTCCCTCGGGTTTGGAGAACGTGCGTTCTCCGACTAGCGTAGAGAACGCACGTTCTCCAAACCAGAGGCAGGTGCCGTGGACCACACCGAGGCGACCGAACGACTGCTCGACGCCGCTGAGTCGCTCTTCTACGCGCACGGCGTCTCGGCCGTCGGCATGGACGCGATCCGGGCCGAGTCCGGGGTCTCGCTGAAGCGGCTGTACCAATGCTTCGCTTCGAAGGACGACCTAGTCGAGGCGTACCTGCTGCGGCGGGATCTGCGCTGGCGCAAGTCTTTGGCGGCGTTCGTGGCCGCGCGTGGGAACGACCCGCTGGCGGTGTTCGACTGGCTGCACGACTGGTTCAGCGAACCCGGGTTCCGGGGCTGCGCGTTCATCAACTCGTTCGGGGAACTGGGCTCCCCCTCGCCCGGTATCGCCGCCGCGATCCGCCTGCACAAGGACGAAGTCCGGCGCTACCTGCACACCCTGAGCGCCGACGGCGACCGGATCTTCGTGGCGATGGAAGGCGCAACGGTGCTCGCCGCCATCACCGGCGACCCCGGCGAGGCCCGGGTCGCCAAAAGCCTCGTTTCCGCAGCTCAGGGGTCGTGAGTGTTTACGCCGGTTAGAACCGGCCGTACCACTCACGACCCCTGAGCTGGGCAAACCCTTGGAGCGGGGCCGGCGCAGGGGGAGCCACCCTTTGCCGGACCCGCTCCACACACCGGCCCAAATCCATTCCCGGTGTGCACCGCTCCGGTCCCTCGTCAGGTAGAGACCGGAGCGGGGTCTTGTCACGCGGTGAGGTACCGCGCGTACGCGCTCGTGGTCAGGAAGCTGGGGAGCTTCTCGCCGAGCGCGGTCTCCTCGAAGATGGCGCGGGCGTCGTCGAGCCGGGAGTGGCCGAGTTCCGCCCGGATCGAGGCGAGCTCTTCGTCCACATAGGACACCGTGAGCTCGTGGGTCAGCGCCGTGCCGTCTTCGAGCTTGGTGCCGTTGCGGATCCACTGCCACACCTGGCAGCGCGCGATCTCCGCGGTGGCCGCGTCTTCCATCAGGTTGTGGATCGCCGCCGCGCCGGTGCCGCCCAGCCAGGCGTCGATGTACCGCAGCGCGACGTTGATGTTGCCGCGCACGCCTGCCTCGGTGACCTCGCCGCCGGCGCTCGCCACGTCGAGCAGGTCCTCCGCGGTGACGACGACGTCCTCGCGCAGCTTGCCGAGCTGGTTCGGCCAGCCGCCGAGCACCTCGTCGAAGACCTCGCGGCAGACCGGGACCAGGCCGGGGTGCGCGACCCATGAGCCGTCGAAACCGTCGCCTGCCTCGCGTTCCTTGTCGGCGCGGACCTTCTCGATGGCGACCGTGTTGACCTTCGGGTCCTTCGACGGGATGAACGCGGCCATGCCGCCGATGGCGTGCGCGCCACGCTTGTGGCAGGTCCGCACCAGCAGTTCGGTGTAGGACCGCATGAACGGCACGGTCATCGTCACCTGCGCGCGGTCCGGCAGCACGAAGTCGGCGCCATGCTCGGAGAAGTTCTTGATGACACTGAAGATGTAGTCCCAGCGGCCCGCGTTGAGCCCGGCGACGTGCTCACGCAGCTCGTAGAGGATCTCGTCCATCTCGAACGCGGCGGTGATCGTCTCGATCAGCACGGTCGCGCGGACCGTGCCGCGCGGGATGCCGAGTTCGTCTTGTGCCAGCAGGAAAACGTCGTTCCACAGCCGCGCTTCGTGGTGGCTTTCCAGCTTGGGCAGGTAGAAGTACGGGCCGCGGCCGCGGGCGATCAGCTGGCGCGCGTTGTGGAAGAAGTACAGGCCGAAGTCGACCAGGCTCGCCGACACCGGGCGGCCGTCGATGCGGATGTGCTTCTCCACCAGGTGCCAGCCACGCGGGCGGGCGACGATGGTGGCCGGCGTCTCGCCGACCGAGTAGTGCTTGCCGGACTCGGTGGTGAAGTCGATCGCGCGGCGGATGGCGTCGAAGAGGTTGAGCTGGCCGTCGATCACGTTGTGCCAGGTCGGGGACGTGGCGTCCTCGAAGTCGGCGAGCCACACCTTGGCGCCGGAGTTGAGCGCGTTGACCGTCATCTTGCGGTCGGTCGGCCCGGTGATCTCGACGCGGCGGTCCTCGAGGCCGGGCGCGGCGGGCGCCACGTGCCAGGAGTCGTCACCCCGAATCGACGCCGTCTCGGGCAGGAAGCCGAGCGTCTCCTCACCGGAGCGGATCTTCTCGCGGCGCAGGCGGCGCGCGTCGAGCAACTCGGCACGGCGCCCGGCGAACGCGTTGTCCAGCTTGGCCACGAAGGCCAGCGCGGCGGGCGTGAGGATCTCGTCGAACCGCGGGCCACCCGGTCCGGTGACCTCAATCCGGTAGTCCAGCTTCATTGTCAACGCCTCCACGAAAATTGGGGTCGTGAGTGGTACGGCCGGTTAGAACCGGCCATACCACTCACGAGTCAGATCAGAACTGGGCTTCCTCGGTGGAGCCGGTGAGCGCGGTGGTGGAACTGGTCGGGTTGAGCGCGGTGGCGACCTTGTCGAACCAGCCGGTGCCGACCTCGCGCTGGTGCTTCGTGGCCGTGTAACCGCGGTCCTCCGAAGCGAACTCGCGCTCCTGCAGGTCGACGTAGGCGGTCATGCCCTCGCGGGCGTAGCCGTGCGCCAGGTCGAACATCGAGTAGTTCAGCGCGTGGAAACCGGCCAGCGTGATGAACTGGAACTTGTAGCCCATGTGCCCGAGCTCGCGCTGGAACTTCGCGATCGTGGCGTCGTCCAGGTGCTTCTTCCAGTTGAACGACGGCGAGCAGTTGTAGGCCAGCAGCTGGTTCGGGTACTTCGCCTTGATGGCCTCGGCGAACTTGCGGGCCACCTCGAGGTCCGGCTCCGAGGTCTCCATCCACAGCAGGTCGGCGTACTGCGCGTAGGCCAGGCCGCGGTCGATGCAGGGGTCGATGCCGTTGCGAACCGTGTAGAAGCCTTCGGCGGTGCGCTCGCCGGTCACGTACTTCTGGTCGCGCTCGTCGACGTCACTGGTCAGCAGCGTCGCGGCCTGCGCGTCGGTGCGGGCGATGATGACCGACGGGACACCGGCCACGTCCGCGGCGAGACGCGCGGCGTTGAGGGTGCGCTCGTGCTGCTTGGTCGGGATGAGCACCTTGCCACCGAGGTGGCCGCACTTCTTCTCCGACGCGAGCTGGTCCTCCCAGTGCACGCCCGCGGCACCGGCGTTGATCATGCCCTTCATCAGCTCGAACGCGTTGAGCGGACCACCGAAGCCCGCTTCCGCGTCGGCGACGATCGGGGCGTACCAGTCGATGTCGGTGTTGCCCTCGGCCCAGTTGATCTGGTCGGCGCGGCCCAGCGCGTTGTTGATGCGGCGGACCACGGCCGGGACCGAGTTGGCCGGGTAGAGGCTCTGGTCGGGGTAGGTCTGGCCCGCGAGGTTCGCGTCGGCCGCGACCTGCCACCCGGACAGGTAGATCGCCTTGAGGCCGGCGCGCACCTGCTGCACGGCCTGGTTGCCGGTGAGCGCGCCGAGCGCGTGGATGTAGTCCTCGGTGTGCAGCAGGTTCCACAGCTTCTCGGCGCCGCGGCGGGCGAGGGTGTTCTCTTCGACGACACTGCCGCGCAGCTTCACCACGTCGGCCGCGGTGTAGCTCCGCTGGACGCCTTCCCAGCGGGGGTCGGTCGCCCACTGCTGGGCCAGTTCCGCCGCCGCCTGCTGCTGCTGATCAGTCATCGATGCTCCCGGTGTTGCGAATCTTGCGATGTCTCGTCTTGCTTGGCCAGACACTGACACGGCGATGGAAATGAGATCTAGAGCGCCAATTTGCCAATTTCTGCGAAGATTCCGTACGCTTCTGTGAAGGTTGCGAATCGCGGGTTCGCAACCGAGCGAGAATTCGCGTTCTGGATCGTTCACGGAATCGTTCAGAACCGGAAACCTTGCGGACAGAGAGGCCAGAGTGGACAAAACCTTCGCCGGGGCGCGGCTGCGGCATCTGCGCGAAAGCCGGTCGATGAGCCAGGCGGATCTGGCTCGTGTGCTGGAGATCTCACCCAGTTACCTCAACCAGATCGAGCACAATTCGCGCCCGCTGACCGTTCCCGTGCTCCTGCGCATCACGCAGGCGTTCGGCGTCGACACGGAGTTCTTCGCCAACAACGACACCGCGCGCCTGGTCGCCGACGTCAAGGAAGCGCTGCTCGACGAGGTGATCGGCGTCGACGTGACCACGAGCGAGCTGAACGAGCTCGCCACCAACCTGCCGACCATCGCGCAGGCGCTGGTCAAACTGCATCGCAGCTACCGCAACGCCGTCGAGAACACCGCCGCGCTCACCACGGAAAACGGCCTCGGCCTGCACGGCAGCGCCGCGGGCAGCCTCCCGCACGAAGAGGTGCGCGACTTCTTCTACGAGCGCGAGAACTACGTCGCCGAGCTCGACGAACGCGCCGAGCGCATGGCCGTCTCGACGCCCTTGCGAAGGGGCGAAGTCCTCGGGGCGCTGCGGGAGTACCTGACGACGAAACACGGCGTCGAGGTCACCAGCGAAGGCATCAATCAGGCGTCCGACGAGCAGCACCGCTACGACCCGCGAGCCCGCGTCCTGCGGCTCGCGCCGAGCCTGCGCGTGGGCCAGCAGGCGTTTCGCATGGCTTCGCAGATCGCGCTGCTCGAGTACGACGACCTGATCACCGAACTCGCGGATTCGTGGGCGTTTTCCGGTCCAGCGGCCAGGTCCTTGGCCCGCGTCGGGCTCGCGAACTACTTCGCCGGCGCGCTGATCCTCCCCTATGGACCGTTCCTGTCCGCGGCGGAAGGCTTCCGCTACGACATCGAGCGGCTGTGCGACCACTTCGGCGTCGGCTTCGAGACGGTCTGCCACCGGCTGTCCACTTTGCAGCGCCCCAAGATGCGCGGCGTGCCGTTCTCCTTCGTGCGCGTGGACCGCGCGGGCAACATGTCGAAACGCCAGTCCGCGGCCGGTTTCCACTTCTCGCGCGTGGGCGGCGCGTGCCCGCTGTGGAACATCTACGAGGCGTTCACCTCACCCGGAAAAATCCTCACGCAGATCGCGACCGTCCCGGACGGCAAGAGCTATTTCTGGATCGCGCGCACGGTGTCACGCAACATCGGCGGTTACGGCAGCCCGGGAAAGACGTTCACCGTCGGCCTCGGCTGCGAATTGCGGCACGCCCGCAGGCTGATCTACTCCACGGGCCTCGACCTGGACGACCGCGCGGCCGCGACCCCGATCGGCATGGGTTGCAAAGTCTGCGAACGCCCGGCGTGCTCGCAGCGCGCGTTCCCCACGATCGGCAAGCAGCTCACGGTCGACGAGAACACCAGCACCTTCGTCCCGTATCCGGCGGTGCCGAAGCAGACGTAGGACGGGCTCAGATCGACTCTCCGGCCGTCCTGAGATGGATGTGGAAGTCGCTGAAGTTGCTGTCCGTGTCGTTGCTCGGATAGTCACGGGACATCGCCGCGCCCGGCATACCCACCGGGAAACGGGCGGGAGGGCCCTCCATCCGGCAATTCGCGCCGAGCGGCGACGGCGCCCATGCCACGGCGTCGACCGGCGTCCCGATTCCGCTCCGCAAGGACACGGCGCCGGCAGGCGACGCGAGACCCTGGCCACGCGCGAAGTAAGGCGCGACATTGGTGTCGTCGACGATCACGCCGGAGAAGTTCGGGCCCATCATCACCAGGAACTGCCCCGGCGAGCCCTTCGGGGCCAGCACGATGCCGGAAGGAATGGGGATGCTGTCGGTGGTTCCGCAATTCTGCTGATGCAACCGCAGGGTCAAACCGCGCAGGTCCTGCGGTTCACTGCTGATATTGCGGATCTCGACGAACTCGTCGAGTTGCCCATTCGGTCCGTCCGTGGACACCTCGTTGATCACGACGGTGGTGGACGCCCGCGACTCGCCCGTCGCGGGCCCTGCCTGCGCCACCCCTGTGGTGGACGCGCAGCAGGTGAGCACGGAAAGAACCCCGGCCATGATACGCATGATGCCCCGATCGGTTTCTGGATCACCTGAATGGACAATTCAGTTTTCCGCACCGGGGAAACCGCAGGAAAGGGGCCAATAGGCATTCACCAACGGGTGCAGTTGGTTGAGCGGCAACGCGATCACCCGGTATGCAGGATTCCATGAAGTGGATCATGATCGCGCTGCTCGCCCTGCCGCCGACACCCGACGTCATCGGCAAGTCGGTGTCCGACGCCTACGCCGAGATAGGCCTGCTGAACCCGGTCCACGTCCGAGACATCTCCGGCGACGACCGCCCGGTGATCTGGCCGGCGCATTGGAAGGTGTGCGTCCAGAAGCCGGCGGCAGGCGAGCCGCTGAAGCGCTACCAGGAGGTGGAGCTGGGAGCGGTGAAGCTCAAGGAGACTTGCCCCAAGCCGGGGTCGTGAGCCTGTCAAAGTGGCGGAAAAGCCACCTTCGCGGCGGCCGGAGATGCGGGTTTAATGTGGCAGATGGTGAAGAAGCTCGCGTCGCTGCTGTCCGCCTCGGCCGCTCTCGCCGGTTGCATTACGTTCGGCGCGAGCACCGCCTCCGCGTCCGACCTGTGCGCGCAGACCAGGCTGCTCCCCGGCAACGGCCTGTACATCACCCATGTGCGGATCACGAACGTCTGCAGCTACCCGATCGACAATGTGCTCGGCCACGTGTTCAACGGCCCTGCGCACGTCGACAAGTACATCCCGCCCCGGCGCACCGTGGCTCCCGGGGCCTACGTCCAGCTGGCCTACGCGTTCACCATGCCGTCCGGCTCGCTGACCTGCGGCGAGTGGCAGCTCACCCCGAACGCCAACTTCGGGCGCGACTGCATCACCCGCCGCTAGGGGTCGTGAATGTCGCGGGCGGTCCTAACCCAATGCCGGGTAGTTAAGGGGCGGGCAGGTTGGTCAAGCCCCGCCGCTCGGTGGGTGCCGCAGGGGTGGTTGAACGTTGCGAACGGGGCGT